>JAJYGM010000370.1 GCA_021785095.1 Actinomycetes bacterium | reverse complement strand
CCCGATCGTGAAGCTGCACCTTGCCAACGGCCACCGGGTGACGATCTCTGCGCCTGGGGCCTCGACCAGCACGTTCGTCCGAGGCCTGACCGTGAACGGCGTGCCCTCGAGCAAGGACTGGATTGCGTCCTCGCTCCTCACCGGGCCGGCCACGACCACCCCGGGCCACCACGGCGCTGCGATGCCCCCCGGCAACCCTCCCGGACCCGTTGCGGGTGGAGGCGGTCTCACCACGCTCTCGTTCACGATGGGCGCCACGCCGAGCTCGACCTGGGGCACGACTCCAGCCAGCGAGCCGCCGTCGTACCCGTCGGGACCGATCTCGCTCCCGCCGAACGCCAACCTCGCGGCCTCGCCTGCGGTCGGTGGCGTGAGCCCCGGGGGGACCTCGACGGAGACCCTGACGCTCGACAACTCCTCCGGCACGAGCCCGCTCACCGTCCACTGGACGGCGACGAGCAGCGGGGCGCTGGCCGTCAGCCCTTCGAGCGGATCGCTCTCGGCCGCCGCCGGCGCCGACGCCACGGCGACCCTCACCCTCACCGCGCCGGCTGACGCGAGCCAGGGATTCGACAATCTGACCCTGAGCGGGACGGCCGCCGACGGTTCGGCGTTGCCACCCGTGGTGGTGCCCGTGGCGATAGCCCCGCCGAGCAGCATCCTCCGCTCCTACAACAACGTCGGGATCGCGGACTTCGCAAACCAGTCCTGCGGGAACTTCGACGGCCTCCAGGGCGCCTACTCCGAGTCCCAGCTCGAGGCTGCGGGGCTCTCCCCCGGAGCCACCGTGACAGCGGCGGGCGCCCGGATCACCTGGCCGGACGTGCCCGTCTGCGAGCCGGACAACATCCAGGCAGCCGGCCAGACGGTGCCGGTAGCCGGAACGCCCGGCGCGCGGGCGCTCGTGGTGCTCGGCGCCGGTGGGGACGGCAACGCGTCGGGGACGGTGACCCTCCACTACACCGACGGAACGACCTCCACGGCGACGCTCGGCTTCGGCGACTGGGCGCTCTCCGGTGGCGGGGAGGGTCCCCAGTTCGGGAACACCATCGTCGCGACCACGCCGTACCGCTACGAGAGCGGGAGCTACCAGAAGCTCGCGCTGTACGTCTTCGCGGCGCAGGTGCCGCTCGACCCGGCGAAGACCCTCGCCAGCATCACCCTCCCAGCAGCGAGCGCGGTCTCCGGAGCGCCCTCCACGACGCTCCACGTCTTCGCGATGGCCGAGGCGGACCTCTTCACGACACCGTCCACCGTCCCGCTCGCACCCGGCGGGTCCGCGGCCTTCAACCTCGGCGTCGTGAACCCGACGGGCGCCACAGAGACCGTCACCTGGAGACCAGGGCCGCTCGCCGCCGGCCTCTCCCTCTCCCCGCCTTCGGGGACGCTCACGGTCCCAGCAGGATCCGTCGTCGAGACACGCGTGCAGGTCGCCGCGAGCGCCTCGGCAACGCAGGGGGTGGACTCGTTCAGCCTGTCGGGCTCCTCCGGCTCGGCAAGCATCGGGAGCGTGACGGAGACGGTGGACGTCGCGGCTCCGGGGAACCTCACGCCCTTCTTCAACAATGTGGGGATCACGGACGCCTCGGATCCCGCTGCGGGCAACTTCGACGGTGACGGCAACAGCTACATCGCTCAGTCGCTCGCCACCGATGGCCTCACCCCGGGCGCACACTTCACCGCCGACGGGGCGAGCCTCAGCTGGCCCGATGTCGCAGCCGGCCAGCCAGACAACATCGCCACCAACGGCCAGATCCTCCTCGCCCCGACGATGCCGTCCGGCGCAAAGAGCCTGGTGATCGTCGGGTCGGCAACGAATGGGCCGAGCCACGGGAGCCTCACGCTCACCTACGCGAGCGGCCTGACGGAGCAGGTCCAGCTCGGCTTCACGGACTGGACGCTCAACGGCGGGAGCGCTTCCGGCCCGAGCTTTGCCAACTCGGTCGTCGCCAAGATGGCGTCTCGGAACTGCGCTGGCTGCGGCGGGGTCCAGTCGGTCGCCACCTACCTCTTCGCCGAGAGCGTGCCGCTGCAGGCCGGCCAGGCGCTGCAGACCGTCACGCTCCCGACCTCGACGGACAACGGCGGCCAGCTCCATGTCTTCGCCCTGGCCGGCTCGACGACCGCGTCACCCCAGACCCCGGTCGTGACCAGCCTCAGCCCATCCCCCGCATCAGCCGGGCAGGAGGTGACCATCTCCGGGAGCGGCTTCGGGGCTACGCAGGGAGCCGGTTTCGTGCACTTCGCGGACAACGGCGTCAACTGGGGGGAGCCCGGCAACGTCGCAGCCTTCACCGTGGACAGCTGGAGCGACACTGCGATCACCTTCACCGTTCCCGTGCCAAGCGATGGCTACGCGGTCGTCCCGGGAACCGTCGCGACGGTCACTGTGCACGACGCCACGGGTACGGTGTCGGACCCAGTTCAGCTGCCCATCGCCAGCTAGCGGTGGGCCCTTCCCGGCGTGTCAGCCACTCAGTTGGCGCGCCGGGAAGGGCGCGTCTCGCGCTCCTGCGCGGACCCCACGGACCGTCCCGTGCGCCTGGTTCGATC
>JAJYGM010000313.1 GCA_021785095.1 Actinomycetes bacterium | reverse complement strand
TACCAACTGAGCTACGCCGCCAGGGAGCCCCCTGTCGGAATCGAACCGACGACACCAGCCTTACCATGGCTGTGCTCTGCCGACTGAGCTAAGGGGGCCGGCCACACGGGCCGGGACCCGCTCGGCGTCGATTGTATCCCGGCTTGCGCAGACCCGGCGTTACGATCCGGCGATGGAGCACCCCCGGCCAGCCGTCGAGGTCCGCCGGGCGCTCGACCGTGACGGAGAGGCCATCCGGGCGATCTACAACGCCGAGGTGCTGACCTCGACGGCCACCCTCGACCTCGTGCCGCGGACCGACGAGGAACAGCGGGCCTGGATGGCTGCCCACGCTGGCGCCTACCCCGCCCTCGTGGCCGAGCGGGGAAAGGAGGTCGTCGGCTTCTCCTCGCTGTCGCCGTACCGGCCCCGGCCGGGCTACTCGACGGCAGTCGAGGACTCCGTCTACGTCGCTTCGAGCGCGCGCGGCCAAGGCGTGGGCCGCCAGCTGCTCGAGGCCGCCGTCGAGGCCGCACGGTCGCACGGCTTCCACTCCATCGTCGGCAGGATCAGCGCCGAGCAGTTGCCGTCGATCAAGCTCCACGAGGCATGCGGCTTCGAGATGGTCGGGGTCGAGCGTGAGATCGGCCGCAAGTTCGGTCGCTGGATCGACGTGGCGATCGCCCAGCTCATCCTGTGAGGCCGGCGCCCCCCGGGTCGGGGGCGCCGTGGCGCCCCACACCGGCGGCGAAGCGCGCCGCGCCCTCGCGCGTCTCTTCGGACGCGATCGTCGCCAGGCCGAGCGAGAGCTCGGCAGCCATCGCCGCCTCCTCGCTCGAGCCCTGCTGGGCGAACATGCTCGCCCGGTCGTTCCTCATGCAGATCTGCGGCAGCGCCGCCAGCTCCTGGCCGAGGGCGACCCCGGCGGCAAGCGCCTCGCCGTCCGGCACGACCCGGTTCGCGAGACCCCACGACAACGCCTCGGCCGCGCCGACCGCTCGTCCTGACAGGATCATGTCGGCCGCCCGGCTCGCGCCGATGAGCCGCGGCAGGCGCACAGTCCCTCCATCGACGAGAGGCACGCCGAAACGGCGGCAGAACACCCCGAACACCGCGCTCTCCCCCGCCACGCGCAAGTCACACCAGATGGCGAGCTCGAGGCCGCCTGCGACGGCATGGCCCTCGACCGCAGCGATCACCGGCTTGCCGAGGTGCATGCGGGTCGGTCCCATCGGACCGTCGCCGCCGGGTTCGACCCGGTTGCCACGACCGCTCGCGATCGCCTTCAAGTCGGCACCGGCACAGAACGTGCCGCCGGCTCCCGTCAGCACCGCGACAGCTGCCGAGTCGTCGGCATCGAAGGCGCAGAACGCCCGGGAGAGGGCGTCGGCCGTCGGGCGATCGACTGCGTTGCGTACCTGCGGGCGGTTGATCGTGACGATCGTCACCGCACCGTCTCGCCGGACGTGCACTGTCGCAGCCTCGGCGCTCATACGGCAATCTCCTCTCTTCGCGCTTCGGGGTGGCGGTTGCGCAGCTCCGCGATGCCGCGCAGTACCTTCGGCACGATCGGCGTGAGCAGCAGCGCCAGCATCGCCACACTCGTGATGGCCACGATCACCGGGTTCGCATGCACGAGCTCGGTGACGAGGTACTGAGCGTCGCCGAGGCCGAGGAACGTCACGACCACCGTCAGCCACACGAGCGCCCCGCGCAGCCGGCCCGTTGCCACCGGCCCGAGCAGCACGACCGACCAGGCGAGGTACCAAGGCTGCATGACGGGACCGAGGAGCACGACCGCCAGCATGGTGAGGCCGAGGGCGCGCACGCTCGAGGCGCCGCCCGTCGACCGCCAGAGCAGTCTGATCCCGATGACGATCGCCACGAAGGCTCCGGTTCCCCTGGCGACGGTGAGGAGCAGGTCGGAGGCGCCGCCGTGGCCGATGGCGTGCGCGAACTTGCCGAGCCCGAGGCCGACCGCTGTCATGGGGTCGAGATAGCTGCGCAGGGCGTCGGGGTTACCGAGGCCGGTCACCCAGCCCCAGCCGATGCCGACGGCCTGGGTGATGGCGGCCATCGTCGCGAGCGAGACCGCACCGGCCATGGCCATGCCGGTGAGGCGCTCTCGCCAGGGCGGGGCCGGCGCGCCGTCCGGGTCGTCCAGCCTGTTCCTCGCCCAGTCCCACCCGATGTACACGATCCCGATGGCAGCGGGAACCTTCACCATCGTGGCCATCCCCACGAGGACGGAGCCGATGACGGGGTGGCGCTCCCTCGCGAGAGCGAGCCCCGCGACGAGGAACCCGAGCATCAGAGCGTCGTTGTGGGCTCCCCCGATGAGGTGGATGACCACGATCGGGTTCATCACAGCGAAAACGAACGCCGGAGCGACGGGCCGGCCGAAGCTGCGAGCAAGGCGCGGGATGAAGGCGGCGAAGAGCACCACGCCGGCGACCGCGGCGAGTCGCCACAGGGCGAGGGCGGCGTCCTCGCTGTGCCCGACGACGTTCTGGATCACGCCCGCGAGCCCGAGGAAACCCGGGCCGTACGGCGGCTTCGAGTACCACCAGAGCTTGTC
>JAJYGM010000007.1 GCA_021785095.1 Actinomycetes bacterium | reverse complement strand
CCGAGCCCGAGGCGCTCGGCGTCGGCGAAGGCGGCGGCCACGTCGTTGACCGGTCCGCACGGCACGCCCACGGCGCGCAGCACCTCGACCCACTCCGCCGCCGGCCGCGTGCCGAGCCGTGCCTCGAGCTGCCTGGCGAGCTGGTCGCGGTGGGCGACGCGGGCCGGGTTGGTCGCGAAGCGCTCGTCGCCGGCCAGCTCCTCGTCGCCGAGCGCCCTGCACAGGAGGCGGAACTGCCCGTCGTTGCCGACTGCGACGGCCAGCTCGCCGTCCTCCGTGGTGAGCGTCTCGTAGGGGGCGATGCTCGGGTGACGGTTCCCCATGGCACGGGGCACCGTGCCGGTGTTGAGATAGGCCGATGCCTGGTTCACGAGCGAGGCGAGGGCGCTCGACATGAGGCTCACCTCGACGAGCTGGCCGAGCCCGGACGCCGTGCGGGCGCCCAGCGCGGCGAGGATGCCGATGGCCGCGTGCAGCCCGGTGAGGACGTCGACGACCGCGACGCCGACCTTGGTCGGCGGCCCGCCCTCTGGCCCGGTGATGTCCATGAGCCCCGCCATCGCCTGGACGACGAAGTCGTAGCCTGCGAGGTCCGCTCCCGGCGTGCCGGCACCGCCGAACCCGGAGATCGAGCAGTAGACGAGGCCGGGGTTCGTGGCCGCGAGCTGCTCGTAGCCGAGCCCGAACTTGGCGAGCCTCCCAGGTCGGAAGTTCTCGACGAGCACTGTCGCTCGCTCGGCGAGGCGCCGGGCGTCCGAGGCGCCCTGGGGCGTGGCCAGGTCGAGGACGACGCTGCGCTTGTTCCTGTTGACGCTCAGGAAGTACGTGCTCTGCGATCCCTTGAACGGCGGTCCCCACTGACGGGTGTCGTCGCCGTGGGGGTGCTCCACCTTGACCACCGTGGCGCCGAGGTCGCCGAGGATCATGGTGGCGAGCGGCCCGGCGAGGACGCGGCTGAAGTCCGCAACGAGACAGCCGGCGAGCGCGCCGCGCGAGAGCGCCGTCGAGGGAACGTCCATCCCGACATCATGTCGCGTCGGCACGCCCCCGGCAGCCGTGCCGGCGAGCGCCGGGTGCCTCACGGCCCGGGCTCGACCGCCTCGCGCTCGAAGAAGTCCCCTGCGGCATACCGGACGTCATGGAGCAGCTCGAAGAGCCTCTCGATGCCCTCTGCCCCGAGGCCGAGGTCGTTGAAGACCCTCGAGTTCATGGCGTCGGTGGCCGCGGCGGCTCTGGCGCGTCCCTCGTCGGTCAGGCGGGCAAGGGTGCCGCGGCCGTCGGCAGGGTTCGGCACGCGTGCGACGAGCCCCTGCTCCTCCAGCCGGTCGATCGCGTTGGTCACGCTCGCAGGGTTCACCTGGAGGCGCTCGCCGATCTTGCCGAGCGGGAGCGCGCCGCGCGAGGAGAACGAGAGGAGCATGAGGACCTCGTAGCGGGCGAAGGTGAGCTCGAAGGGCCGGAGCGCGCCGTCGGCGCGGACGAGCAGGAGCTGCTGGACGCGCATGACCGAGGTGACCACCGCCATCGCAGGTGCTGCGTCCTCCCACCCGTGGAGCCCCCACTGACGACGGGCCTCTCGGATCGGGTCGAAGCGCAGCGGCGCTCGTTCGGGCACCGCGCTAGCTGCGCGGGCGTTGGCGAGGCTGGCCGGGCAACGTGCCGGGGCGCACTCCGCCACGGCGCTGGCCCTTCTGGCGCTCCTGCCGGCCCGCCGCGCGCCGCAGCGCGCGGTTCTTGATGACGTCCTCCTCCGACCCCATCTCCATCATCTGCTCGACGACCTGCTGGCGCTTGGGCTTCGGGACGCGTCGGAGCTGGCGCTCGAGACGGCTCAAGTTCTCGGGGAGCGGGCGTCCCTTGTCCTGGAACTTGTCGATCGTCCTCAGGATCCGGCGCGCGTAGCGGCGTCGCAACCAGGGCGTGCGGCCGATGAAACGGGCGGGCAGGTCGCGCAGCTTGCGCAGACGTTTGCGTTTGGCGGGCGTCGTGGCCATCGCGTAGTTCTTAGCTGACCGTCTCGGGCTCCGCAGCTCCGGCGGCTCCCGCGGTGGCGCCGAAGGTCCTCGTGGCGATCTCGTGCACCTCTTGGTCGGCGAACTGCGTGTGGTAGAGGAGGGTGTAGAGCCCGCCTGCAGCCAGGAGCTCGTGGTGCGTCCCGCGTTCGACGATCCTGCCGCCGTCCACCACGAGCAGCTGGTCGGCGTCTCGCACCGTGGAGAGGCGGTGGGCGATGACGAGGGAGGTCCTCCCGGCGAGCGCGCGCCGCAGGGCGTCGTGGACGGCGGCTTCCGACTCGGAGTCGAGATGCGCGGTCGCCTCGTCCAGCACGACGACGTCAGGGGCTTTCAGGATGAGGCGTGCCAGGGCGACCCGCTGCTTCTCGCCGCCCGAGAGGCGGTAGCCCCGCTCGCCGACGAGCGTGTCGAGCCCGTCTGGGAGGGACGCCACGAGCGGGAGGATCTGCGCCTGCTCGAGCGCCGCCACGAGCTCCTCGTCGCTCGCGTCGGGCCGGGCGTAGAGGAGGTTGGCCCGCAGCGTGTCGTGGAAGAGGTGCGGGTCC
>JAJYGM010000225.1 GCA_021785095.1 Actinomycetes bacterium | reverse complement strand
CGGGGCGCGCGCGCACCTGCGAGGCGGGCCCCCCGCGGTGCGGGCGCCCGCACGCGGAGAGCCCCCCCCGGTGCCCGAGCCCGCACGCGGAGACCGACAAGAAGACGAGGAGCCACGACCATGATCCCCATCGACGTCGCGGGCAGGCTCGACCGGCTTCGGGAGCGCTTTCACGACGCGGGCGTGGACGCGCTCGTCGTCACGAACCTCTCGAACGTCCGCTACCTGACGGGCTTCACCGGCTCCGCCGGCCTGCTCGCGGTCAGCGCGGCCGGCGCGCTGCTCACCACCGACGGCCGGTACCGCACGCAGTCGGCCGAGCAGGTGGCGGCGGGTGGCGCCCCCGTCGAGATCGCCGTCGGCGCGCTGGGTGCCCAGCGGGAGGCGGTGCGGGCGTTCGTCTCCGCTGCGGCGCGCGTCGGCCTCGAGGCGGACCACGTGAGCTGGAACGACAGCCGGCAGTGGAGGGAGCTCGTCGGCGAGGTCCTCCCGACGAGCGGCCAGGTCGAGGCGCTGCGCGAGATCAAGGACGCCGGGGAGGTCGACCGCGTGGCGCGCGCCGCCGCGATCGCCGACGCCGCGCTCGGCGACGTGCTCGCCATGCTGTCGAGCGGGGTGACGGAGTCGCAGCTCGCGCTGGAGCTCGACGCCGCCATGTGCCGGGGGGGCGCCGAGAGCGTCGCCTTCGAGACCATCGTCGCGGCCGGGCCGAACTCCGCGAAGCCGCACCACCGCCCGACGGACCGCAGGATCGGGCGGGGGGAGGCCGTCGTGATCGACTTCGGCGCGACCTTCGACGGCTACCGCTCGGACATGACCCGGACGTTCTACGTGGGCGGCGAGCCCGAGGGCGAGCTGGCCAAGGTGTTCGACGTCGTGGCCGACGCCCAGGCGCTCGGCGTGGCGGCGGTGGCTCCGGGCGTGGCCTGCAGCAAGGTCGACGCGATCTGTCGCGACGTGATCGCGGCGGCCGGCTGGGCGGAGCGGTTCGAGCACGGCACCGGCCACGGTGTGGGGCTCGACATCCACGAGGCGCCGACGGTGAACGCGCTCGGCACTGCTACCCTGGCCGCAGGCATGATCGTCACGGTGGAGCCGGGGGTGTACCTCCCGGGGACCGGCGGCGTCCGGATCGAGGACACCCTGGTGGTGGTCGAGACGGGAAGCCGAGCCCTCACGAACTTCACCAAGACGGCCGCGGCGTGAGGACGCGGGCAGGCGACCGCCCGAACGCGACCGGAGCAGGACAGAGCAGCCAAGACCACAGGAGCGCCGAGAGGACCCGATGCCCGTCTCCACGAACGACCTGAAGAACGGCATGACGCTCGATCTCCCCGAAGGTCTCTTCACCGTCGTCGAGTTCCAGCACGTGAAGCCCGGCAAGGGCGGAGCGTTCGTCCGCACCAAGCTGAAGAACGTGCGGACGGGCGCGGTGCTCGACAAGACCTATCGCGCCGACGAGAAGCTCGAGCAGGCCATCATCGACAAGCACGAGATGCAGTTCCTCTACCGCGACGGCGACGAGTACGTCTTCATGGACTCGACGAGCTACGAGCAGATCCAGGTCGCCCGCTCGACGCTCGGCGACGCCGCCAGCTTCCTCCGGGAGGGGAACGCCGTCTACCTCCAGATGCACGGGAGCGACATCATCGGGATCGACCTTCCCGCCGCAGTGGAGCTGACCGTGACCGACACGGAGCCGGGTCTCCAGGGGGACCGGGTCTCGGGCGCCCGGAAGCCCGCGACCGTCGAGACGGGCCTCGTCGTGCAGGTGCCGCTGTTCGTCAACTCGGGGGAGTCGATCCGGGTCGACACCCGGACCGGCGAGTACCTGGCACGGGCCTGAGCAGGCCCGGCGGGCGCGCTGGAAGCTCGCCGGCGAGCCCGCCCGACCGTGCCCACCACGAGCCCCGAGCGACCATGCCGACCGACGAGCCCACGAGGCACCAGTCGCGCGAGCGCGCGCTCGGGCTGCTCTATGAGGCGGAGCTGAAGAGGGAGGCGCCGGCCGCGGTCGTGGACGCGCTGGCGGTCCCGCCCGACCGCTTCACGGCCGACCTCGTCGCCGCGGTGGAGCGCCACCGGGTCCGCGCCGACGCGCTCATCTCGGCCGCCTCGATCGGATGGCCGCTCGAACGGATGGCCGTGGTCGATCGTCTGGTCCTGCGGATGGCCGTCGCCGAGCTGCTCGAGAAGGACGGGCCCCCGACCGCCGTCGTGCTCGACGAGGCGGTCGAGCTCGCCAAGTGCTACTCCACCGAGGAGTCCGGCGCGTTCGTGAACGGCATCTTGCGGACGGTCGCAGCGCAGGTGCGCTGACGGGGGCACCCGCGGGGTTGGAGCAGCTCGCCTCTGGCATCACCAGGTATCAGCGAACACATGTACTACATTGGCGCGGTGCGCTTGCGAGAGTGGGCGGAGATCCAGGGTGTGCACTACCAGACGGCGTGGAGGTGGTTCCGCGACGGCACCTTGCCGGTGCCCGCCATCCAGACCCCGACCGGCGTCATCCTCATCGAAGCCGGTTTCCGGCCCTGCCGCGAGTCCCAGGCGCTCGGTC
>JAJYGM010000014.1 GCA_021785095.1 Actinomycetes bacterium | reverse complement strand
CCTTACAGGGTCCCCAATGCGCTCATCGACGCCTCTGCGGTGCGCACGAACAACCCGCCGTGCGGCGCCATGCGCGGGTTCGGGGCCGTCCAGGTCTGCTACGGGCACGAGGCTCAGATGGACAAGCTCGCCCACGCGCTCGGCATGGACCCGGTGGAGCTGCGGCTCCGCAACGCGCTCGAGCGCTTCGACCGTCTGGTGACCGGCCAGGTGCTCACGGGTGCCGTCCCTGTGCGCGAGTGCATCCGCGCGGCGATGTCCCATCCCCTCCCGCCTGCGCCGAGCCCCCTCGACCCGCCGATCGCGCGGCCGGGCGGCGCCGGGCTCACCTCGGACCACGCCGACGTCCGGCGCGGCGTGGGCTTGGCGGTGAGCCTCAAGAACGTGGCCTACTCGGAGGGGTTCGACGACTACGCGACGGCGCGGGTCCGCCTCGACGCCGGCGTGGGGGGCGAGCCGGTGGCGACGGTGTTCGCTGCCGCAGCGGAGGTCGGCCAGGGCTTCGTCACCGTCGCCCAGCAGATCGTGCGCGAGGAGCTCGGCGTCGATGACGTCGTGCTCGCCCCGGCAGGCACGACCGCCATCGGCTCGGCAGGCTCTTCCAGCGCGTCGCGTCAGACCTGGATGAGCGGCGGCGCGATCCAACGCGCGTGCGATGCCGTGAGGCGCCAGCTCCTCGCGCGTGCCGCCGAGCATTGGGGATGCGCCGGCGGCTCCGTCCAGTGGGACGGGGGCGAAGCCGTGCACCAAGGGAACGGCGAGCGCCTGGGGCTACGCGCCCTCCTCGCCGAGGGAGCGCTGGAGGCGGAGCACGAGCATCACCACAGGCCCACCGTGCCCCTCGACGCCGACGGGCAGGGTGACGCCCACCTCTCGGTGATGGTGGCGGCCCACCGTGCTGTCGTCGACGTCGACCCGGGGCTCGGCCTCGTGCGCGTCGTGCAGGTGACGACGGGCCAGGACGTGGGGCGCGCGCTCAACCCCGTGCAGGTCACCGGCCAGATCGAAGGCGGGGTCGCACAGGGGATCGGGCTCGCCGTGATGGAGGAGATCGTCCTCGACCACGGCCGCGTGCAGAACCCCTCGTTCACCGACTACCTGGTGCCGACCACGCTCGACATGCCTGCCGTCGCGGCGACCTTGGTCGAGGAGCCCGAGCCGGGCGCGCCCTACGGTGCCAAAGGGGTTGGGGAGCCCCCCGCGATCTCGTCGGGGCCGGCGGTGCTTGCGGCGATCCGAGACGCGACCGGCCTGCCCATCACGCGCGCGCCGGTCCGCCCCGAGGACATCGCGCTGTCGGGACGATCGGCCTGAGAGGTCCGCGCCGGCGCGGCGGCCGGGCTCAGCAGCACGCGGGGTCCAGGACCCTCGCGAGCGCTCCGAGCGCGCCGCGCTTCGCGCTGTAGTAGACGCTCGTACCTCGGCGGGAGGCCACGAGCAGCCCGGCGCGGCTCAGCTGGCCGAGATGATGGCTGACCGTCGCGTCGGTCAGCCGGAGCTCGCGCGCGAGGTCCACGTTGCGAGCGCCATCCACCCCGGCAGCGAGGACCAGCGACACGAGCTTGATCCGTACCGGGTCGGCGAGCGCCTTGAGCCTGAGGGCGACCTCGAGGGCATCTCCGTCGCTCACCACTCCGGCAGCGACCGGGGGGCAGCACACCACGCCGGAGAGCTCGATGGTCGGCAGGGACTTCGGCATGGTCGCACCGTAGCAGTTACTAGACATTCGTCGAGGTATCGGGTACGCTACTCCTCGACATTCGTCGAGGTAAGGAGAGCGACATGTCTCACGAGGAGGCGACGTTCGATCCCGGCGAGGTGAGGGAAGCCGTCCGGCGCCGCTATGCGTCTGCGGCGCACGCCGCGCTCGACGCGCTCGACGCGCTCGACGCGCCCATGGCGAGCGACGCCACGTCGTGCTGCGGCGCGTCCGCCGGCCCGTCCGCCGGCCCGTCCGACCCCGGCGCTCGCGGACCTGCGGGACAGGCCGTGTTCGGGGCGGCGCTCTACCACCAGGCCGGCGAGGACGGGGTGACCGACGCCGTCTCCGCGTCGCTCGGATGCGGCGTGCCGACCGCTGTGGCGACGAAGGCGAAGCCTATGTGGGGCGAGATGAGGAGGTCGGACGCTTCCAGGAGCGCAGCCTGCTCGAGGGGCGGTCGGTCGAACCAGTCGAGCGCCGACGGCACGGCCGAGAGGAGGTGGTCGACCTCAGGGCGATGCAGGCGGCTCGTCGTCCCGCCGTCCTTTCCGAGCTTGCCGATCAGCAACAGCGCGGCATCGCGGTAGCGCTCGGCGAGCGCCTGCAAATCAGCTCCCAGGAACGGCATCACGGGTAGAGGTGTCGCCCGCCGGAGGCGCCGGCGAGCAGGACGGCGATGACCGGGTGACCACCGGCGACCGTCGTCGTAGCCCGCGCCCGCACCTCGGCGGGCAGATCGAGGCGCAGGTTCTGGTTCGGCGCGTACAAGGGGGCTCCTGGCCGATGATCCGGAACGGGTGAGCCGGTCGGAAGTAGCCATGGCGGGCGTCGAAGAACGCGCGAAAGCCCGGGATCGCAGC
>JAJYGM010000276.1 GCA_021785095.1 Actinomycetes bacterium | reverse complement strand
GGCGGACGGTCACGAGCTCGCCGTCTACGACGTGAACCCTGTGCCCGTCGAGGAGCTGGCAGCCGCTGGCGCGACGGGTTGTCACAGCCTCCAGGCGCTGGTCGAGGCGCTTGCCGCCCCGCGAGCGATCTGGATCATGGTCCCGGCGGGGCTGGTGGACCAGACGCTCGACCAGCTCGTCCCGCTCCTCTCGAGTGATGACGTCGTGATCGACGGCGGCAACTCGTACTACCGGGACGACATCTCCCGTGCAGCGCGTCTCGGTCCCGGCGGGCTGCACTATGTCGACGTCGGGACCAGCGGCGGCATCTTCGGCCGGGAGCGGGGTTACTGCCTCATGGTGGGCGGCGAGGCGAGCGCCGTCAACCGGCTCGCGCCAGTGCTGGCCTCCATCGCCCCGGGTGTCGCCGCCGCTCCCCGCACCCCAGGCCGGAGCGGGGAGCCCACTGCGGCGGAACAGGGCTGGCTCCACTGCGGGCCCTCGGGCGCGGGACACTTCGTGAAGATGGTCCACAACGGGATCGAGTACGGGATCATGGCCGCGTACGCGGAGGGGCTCGCGATCCTCGAGCGGGCCGACGTCGGGGCGAACCCACCGGCTGCGGACGCAGAGACCGCACCACTCACCGACCCCGAGTTCTACCGCTTCGACCTGCCGATCCCCGAGATCGCAGAGGTCTGGCGTCGAGGCAGTGTCGTCTCCTCGTGGCTGCTCGACCTGATCGCCGCCGCACTCGTCGAGGACCCCGGGCTCTCGAGCTTCACCGGGCGCGTCTCGGACTCCGGGGAGGGGCGCTGGACGTCGATCGCAGCGGTCGAGGAGGGCGTGCCGGCTCCGGTGCTCACGACGGCGCTCTACGAGCGCTTCAGCTCCCGCGGGGAGGGCGACTTCGCCGACAAACTGCTCTCGGCGATGCGGAAACAGTTCGGCGGCCACGACGAGAAGCCCGCCGGAGGGAGCTGATCGTGCTCACCGACACCCCGGCATGGAAGGCGCTCCTGCGACACTACGACAGCCTTCGCGAGACACATCTACGGACGCTCTTCGAGGAGGACCCCGACCGAGGCCAGACCTTCGTCGCAACAGCCGGTGACTTGTACTTGGACTACTCCAAGCACCGAATCACCGCCGAGACGATCCAGCTGCTCCTTGCCCTCGCCGAGGCACGTGACCTCCGCGGTCGGATCGAGGCGATGTTCACGGGCCAGCGGATCAACACGACCGAGGACCGCGCGGTCCTCCACGTTGCGTTGCGCGCGCCGCGCGGTGAGCAGATCCTCCTCGACGGCCACGACGTCGTCGCTGGCGTGCACGAGGTGCTCGACCGCATGGCCGCGTTCAGTGAGCGTGTCCGCTCGGGCAGCTGGACCGGCGCGACTGGCCGTCGCATTCGCAACGTCGTCAACATCGGGATCGGGGGCTCGGATCTCGGTCCGGCGATGGCATACGAGGCGTTGCGCGCTCATGCCGACCGGTCGTTGCACTTCGCCTTCGTCTCGAACGTCGACGGCGCGGACTTCGCGGAGGCGGTGCGCGGGCTCGACCCGGCAGAGACGCTCTTCGTCGTCTCGTCGAAGACCTTCACAACGCTCGAGACGCTGACGAACGCGAGAACCGCACGGGCTTGGCTGCTCGACCAGCTCGGCATGGGGGACGACGCGGTCGCTCGCCATTTCGTCGCCGTGTCGACCAACGCCGCCGAGGTCGCGAAGTTCGGGATCGACACCGCGAACATGTTCGGCTTCTGGGACTGGGTCGGAGGGCGGTACTCCTACGACTCGGCGATCGGGCTCTCGCTCATGGTCGCGATCGGACCCGAAGGGTTCCGCGAGATGCTGGGAGGGTTCCACGAGATGGACGTCCACTTCCGGACCGCGCCGTTCTCGGAGAACCTGCCCGTGCTCCTCGGGCTCCTCGGAGTCTGGTACGGCGACTTCTTCGGCGCCGAGACCCACGCCGTGCTCCCCTACTCCCACTACCTCTCGCGCTTCTCCGCCTACCTCCAACAGCTCGACATGGAGTCGAACGGGAAGTCCGTCACGCTCGCCGGGACGCCCGTCGAGGCCTCGACGGGGCCGGTCGTCTGGGGGACACCCGGCACGAATGGCCAGCACGCCTACTACCAGCTCATCCACCAGGGGACGAAGCTGATCCCCGCAGATTTCATCGGCTTCCTGCACCCCGCGCCCGAGCCCAACGACGCGCTCGCACCCTCCGTCGCGCGCCACCACGACCTACTCATGGCCAACTTCTTCGCGCAGACCGAGGCACTCGCGTTCGGCAAGACCGCAGCGGAGGTCTCCGCCGACGGGGTGGCACCGGCGCTGGTGCCGCACCGAACCTTCCCGGGGAACCATCCCACCTCGACGATCCTCGCGCCGTCGATCAGTCCCTCGGTGCTCGGCCAGCTCGTGGCGCTCTACGAGCACAAGGTGTTCACACAAGGCGCCATCTGGGGAATCAACAGCTTCGACCAGTGGGGCGTCGAGCTCGGGAAGGTCCTCGCAAACCGGATCATCCCCGAGCTCGGCGAGCCCACCCCGGACGGCCCGGCATCCGCGCACGAC
>JAJYGM010000013.1 GCA_021785095.1 Actinomycetes bacterium | reverse complement strand
GAGGGGCAAGCCCTCTCGCCCCGACCATACCGACTTCTGTAGTCGGCAGTCAGGACTGCGTTTCCCCAGAGCTCGCGCCACCCGTGCGCCTCAGCCTCGGAGGTGGGGTGGACGATCGCCTCCCTCGTTCCGAGCACGTCGATGCGCTCGAACATGGCCTCGGCGAGGCCGCGGTGCCGCTCCGGCGCGGTCTCCTGCCACAGTCTCGGAAGGTCGGTCAGGTAGGCAAGCGACGTCTTGGGATCGATCGTCTTCGCGGGTCGCCGCGCCTCCGCCTCTTCGGTGTCCAAGCGGGCCATGGTGGATTGCAGAGCGACGAGGTCGCGGTCGTTGAGATACCGCGCCAGCGCCGCCTCTCGCTCCTTGGTGATCCGCGCGAGTGCAAGAGAGTCGACCGTCTGCGCACGCTCCTCGAGGATGCCCAGAACCGATGCCTTGACGCGGGCGTTGGCGGCGATGTGGGCCAGCACTGCAGGGACGATTCCGTCGTACGTCGTCGCTGGGTAGCTGTGTCCGTGCACGCGCACGAGCGGAAACGACTGGGGCGGACCCTCGGGGCGAGCGTCGATGAAGGCAGGGCAGGGGTCCACGTGGCGGTATCGCCCGCCGTGCCCAGTCAGACGACGCCCGCAGGCCGCGCAGAAGAGGATCCCGGCGAGCGCGTACTCCCGTCGATTGATCGGGTAGCCCGGGTGACGACGCTTGAACCGGCCGCGGACGAGTTGGACTCTGTCCCAGAGTTCCGGATCGATCGCTGCCCCGGTTGCCGCCAGCTCGCCGCGATGGAGCCGTCCGCGGTAAACCGGGTTGGTCAGGATCTCGCGCAGGTGGGTCAGCTTCAGGCCGACTCGGCCGGCGATCTCGCGATCGAGCATGCCCGAGGCGCTGAGTTCGAAGGTAGTCCGCACGAGTGCCATTCGCTCGGGATCGACCACCAGGACGGGCGGCCGCCCTTCGCGTCGGAAGCCAACGGGCGGTCGGTTGCCGCCAGGCGTGCCGAGTCGGCGCCGCTTGGCCTCGAGGCCCTCGCGGACGCGGCGGCTCAGGCGACGGCTGTAGCTCTCGGCCTCGACGGCTTCCTTCGCCCAGTAGTCCCACGACTCGTCGTCGCTCGATAGCAGCCGCTCGTCGGCAAAGAGGAGAGCGGCGCCGCGCGCGTGCAGGTCATGCCTGGCGTTGAATGCCGTGCGGGCGTCGCGGGCGAACCGGCTCGCGTAGCCGACCACGAGGACGTCGTAGTCCTGTCCTGCCCGCTCGAGCATGTCATGCCACTCGCGGGTGGAGGCGACGGTCCGGCCCGAATGCGAGACCAGCCACTCGATCCCCGTGGCTGCGAGGCCGTGCCGCTCGACCGCCCGGGCGATCTGCTCGCGCTGCGCGTCCGGGCCGAAGTTGTCGTACTGGCCTGCGGTCGACTCGCGCACCCACGCCGCCGCGCGCAGGCCGCGCAGGGCATCGGGCTTGGCTGGCAGGGTCTTCATCGGACGGCTTCCCATCGAGGACAGCCTGGCGGCGACCACAGTCTACCGCCCGCCTGCCGCACTCCTCCTCGACGCCGACTCAATAGCGTTCGCGAGGGCAGCGCAGAGGCGGCAGCGGCACAGGCGGTCCCCTGATCGCTCATGGCGGCTACCTCGCCGCGCGCCTGCAGGCAGCTGTGAGGGCACGTGCGCCAGTCCGCGCGACCTCGGTGATGCCCGACGGTTGGGCCGTGCGATCCGGAGGGACCGATGGGCTCCGGCACCGCGCAATAGGTCCGACACAGGTTGAGCACGCCTCGCCGGTTGCCGTCCTCGCAGCACCGGGACGGCTTGGGAAACCGCCGGACGATCTTCCCTATCCATTCCCATACGCTAGCGGTGAGCAGGCGCGCTAGTCAAGACAATACATGTACAAAACATGTACCGTTGGCCGAGCGCTGTCCCAGGGTTGCCGGCGCAGGGCGCCTGACGTTGGATCAGGGGGTTCCAGGTTCGAATCCTGGCGCGCCAGCCAACACACAACCTGTGGTGCAGCAGGGCCCGTCGCACCACCAGATGTTGTGGTTTCGACCCTCCTCGGACAACCCGCCGAGGGGGTCGCTCGATGGCACGTACGCTTGACTCCCACCCCGTTGGTTCGCCTGATTCACGCAGGAATCCGCGAGCTTCGCTTGATTCCGCTCCCCCTGATCGCTTGTCAGGCGGCGATCCCCGCGTTTCGCCTCACTCCGAACCCCCTGACCGCTTCTCAGGCGGCGGTTCGCTCGCCGTGGGGCTCGGCGCCGCGGTCGACCTGTTCCTCGCCGCGAAGGCCGCCGAGGGCGCGTCGCCGAGCACCGTCGAGTGGTACCGGTACATCACCGGCCGCGCCGTGCGCCGGCTCGGCCCCGGCCGGCCGCTCGACGGCGTCGGGGCGCCCGAGCTGCGCGCCTGGCTGCTCGAGCTGCGCGGGACGCTGTCCCCCGAGTCGGTAGCCGGCTTCGTCCGGGGCCTCAAGGCGTTCGGCAACTGGTGCGCGGCCGAGGAGCTGGGCGAGGCCGCCGGCTTCCGGGCGCTCCGGCGGCCGCGCGTCCCGCGCCGGCTGATCG
>JAJYGM010000435.1 GCA_021785095.1 Actinomycetes bacterium | reverse complement strand
GCCGCGCGCGCTGCGGGCGCTCAGCCGTGGCCGAAGGCGCGGACCAGGTAGTAGGTGGCCGGGAGGACGAAGAGGAGCCCGTCGATGCGATCGAGCAGCCCGCCGTGGCCCGGGAGGATGCGGCCCATGTCCTTGAGACCGAGGTTGCGTTTCACCATGGACTCGCAGAGGTCCCCGATGGGGCTTACCACCGAGACGACGACGCCGAGCGCGAGGGCCTCCCCGAGCGTCCAGGGATGGATGAGATGCACGACCGCGACGGCGAGCACGATCGCGGCGAGCGTGCCGCCGAGCAGGCCCTCCCACGTCTTGGACGGGCTCACCGCGCTGAGCGGGTGGCGGCCGAACCAAGTCCCGATAGCGAGGGCCCCGACGTCGTAGGCCACCGCCGCGATCACCGCGCCGAGGAGGTAGGCGATCCCGGTCCGGTTGGGGAAGAGCGACGGCGCGAGCAGGAGCGCGCCGTACGATCCGAACACGCCGACCCACGAGAACACGAGGAGGGTGGCCGCGGTGCTCCGCACCGGATCGGCGCGGCGGTCCACGCCGACGAGATGCCAGAGGAGCGTGGCAGCGACGAGGAGCAACACCACGACGGGGAGCGCGACGAAGGGCCTGTCGTAGGTGCCGACGAGGAGCCCGGCCACCGCCACGAGGCCGAGCAGGGTCGCCGGGCGGTACGCGCGGCGGAAGGCGGAGTAGGCCTCGACGGCAGCGGCGGTGACGACGACCGTCACCACGACCACCGAGGGCAGTGGCCCGAAGTGGAAGGCGAGCAGCGCGAGCCCGCCGATGACGAGCCCGCTCACGACGGCGGCGGGCATATTGCGACCGGTTCTCTGCGACGACACGTCTTCGCCGGGACGCGCATGCCCGATGGGCCGGCGCGCGCGCATGTGACCCCCCGGACCGCCTGCGCCTCCCGGACCGCCTGCGCCTCCCGGACCGCCCGCGCCTCCCGGACCGCCCGCGCCTCCTAGGCCGCCGGCGCCCCCCGGACCGCCCGCGCGACGCGGGGGCTGCGGCAAGGACAGGCGCCGGCCGGGCGGAAGACCGGCACTGCCGTGACGCTCGGACAACGCCACCGCGTCGGGTTGGGCGTCGGGGTCGGCGTCGGGTTCCTGGACGCGGTCGTCGCCGCCGGGGCCGGCGGCCTGCTCAGGGCTGGAGGACGCGGCTCGGGGAAGGTGCAGGACCGTCGTCTTCTCGCCGGCAAGCGCATCGGCGTCGATCGCCCCTTCGGCGCCTTGGGCGCCTTCGGTGATCTCGGTGTTCTCCTCGAAGCCGTCGACGCCCGAAACGACCTCGTGCTCGGCCGTCCGCGAAAATGCCGCCTCGCCTGTCTCGCCGCCCTCAGGCCACGACGCACGGGCGACCTCGGTGCCGAGCTCGAAGCTCCACGGCTGGCGCTCCCCTTCGTCCGCCTCCGAGAGCAGCGCAGTGTCGTCCCCGGCGTCGCCGAACAGCGAGGCGCCAAGCGGCTCCGCGTGTTCCCAGTCGTGGTGCTCCTCGCGCCATGACGGTTCGGGCAACGACGCCCAAGGGTTGGCTTCCTCGCCCTCCTCCGCACGAGAGAGCACGGCTGGGATCTCGCCGGTCGGTGCTTCGGTCCAGTGCGGGAGCTGCGGCTCGGTGGAGATTGCCCAGTCCTCGGGTCCCCACTCGTCGTCGTCCTCGACGGAGCGATCTGCCGGGGCATGACCGCCTTCGCCCGAGACCTCCTGGGAGGCGGCGTCGGAGGCTCGTTCGGCGCCGACGATCCGCACCTGCTCGGTGCGCGGAGACCCGGAATCGTCTTCGTCTTCGCGCCGGTGATCGTGCACTGTGTCGCTTGTCATGACGTCCGTTGTCATCACGTCCCTGCTCGGGGTCTGTGCCCCTCGCCGTCGTCGCGGCCTCTCGCCGTCGTCGCGCGCGGCCCTGTCGGACCCGCTCGCTCAGACTTCGAGAAGCTCCTTCTCCTTGTGTGCCAGGAGCTGGTCCACCACGGCCACCTGCTGGTGGGTGACCTTCTCGATCTCCTTTTCCACTCGGTCGAGCTCGTCGGAGGAGATCGAGCCGTCCTTCTCGAGGGCCTCGAGCTCGTGACGGATGGACCTCCGCAGGTTGCGGATCGCGACCCGTCCTTCCTCCGCCTTGTGGCGGACCACCTTGACGAGCTCCTTGCGCCGCTCCTCGGTGAGCGGCGGGAAAACGAGCCGGATGACGGCGCCGTCGTTGGACGGATTGATCCCGAGGTCGGAGCCGTGGATCGCCTTCTCGATGGCGGACAGCGCGCTCTTGTCGTACGGGGACACCACCAGCAGCATCGCGTCGGGGACCGTGAACCCGGCGATCTGGCGCAGCGGGGTCGGCGTCCCGTAGTAGTCGACGACCAGGTGCTCGACAAGCGTCGGGGACGCTCGGCCAGTCCGGACCGAGCCGAAGTCGCTGCGGACGTGGTCGACGGCCTTGGCCATCTTGTCGCGGGCTTCGTCCAGGACCACCTCGACCAGGTCGTCGTCCATCACCGCACAAGCGTACCGATCCGCTCGCCGCTGAGCGCTCGCCGGAGGTTGCCCGTGGCCATGAC
>JAJYGM010000356.1 GCA_021785095.1 Actinomycetes bacterium | reverse complement strand
TCCATGCCGCCCGGTGTCGCCGGGGCACCCGGCTCGGCGATGCCCCCCGTCGACCGCGGCGCGGGTGGTTCCTGGAGAAGTGCCTGGGGCCTAAGCTGCGACGCCGTGCGGGTCCTGGTCGTGGTGCCGACCTACAACGAGGCGTCGAACATCGAAGCGCTCTTGCACCGGGTGCACGCGGTGCTCCCCGACGCGGGGATCCTGGTGGTCGACGACGGGAGCCCCGACGGGACGGCGGACCTCGTCGAGAAGGCCGCGGTCGAGCTGGGCGACGTCCACGTGCTCCGGCGCAGCGAGAAATCCGGGCTCGGAAGCGCCTATCGCGCGGGATTTCGTTGGGGGCTCGCGGCCGGCTACGACGCGTGCGTCGAGATGGACGCCGACTTCTCCCACGACCCCGCAGCGCTCCCGGGGCTCGTGGCCCCTCTCGGGGACGGCTACGAGGTGGTGGTCGGCTCGCGCTACGTCCCGGGAGGATCGATCCCGAACTGGTCGTGGTACCGGCACCTGCTGTCGTGGGGCGGCAACCGGTACGCCGACGCAGTGCTCGGGCTCGGGGTGAGGGACTCGACGGCGGGGTTCCGCGCGTACGCGGCGTCGGTCCTGCGCCGTCTCGACCTCGACCGGATCAGGGCCGACGGCTACGGCTTCCAGATCGAGATGACCTACCGCGCGAAGCAAGCCGGCGCTCCGATCACCGAGGTGCCGATCAGCTTCGTGGACCGCGTCTCGGGCGAGTCGAAGATGTCCTCCGCCATCGTGGTCGAGGCGTTGTTCCTCGTGGCGTGGTGGGGGATCGCCCGCCTGGCCCGGCGCGTCGCGGGGGGGCGGGGGCGTGCCGTTCCCCGGTCTCGCCGGGCGTCTGCGATCATGGAACGGTGAGCTCGGAAGGCGAGCGGATCCTCGTCGTCGACGACGAGCCGTTCATCAGGGACCTCCTGTCCGCAGCGCTGCGCTTCGAGGGCTTCGACGTCGAGGTGGCGGGCTCGGGGAGGGAGGCG
Source organism: Actinomycetes bacterium (assembly GCA_021785095.1). The sequence continues at coordinate 1,573 of JAJYGM010000356.1, read as the reverse complement.
CTGCAGCTCGCGCAGCCTGGCCGCTACGACCTCGTCATGCTCGACGTGATGATGCCGGATCTCGAAGGAACCGAGGTCTGTCGCCGACTGCGCGAGAGCGGCGTCGGGGTTCCGGTGGTCTTCCTCACCGCGCGCGACAGCACGGAGGACAAGGTGCTCGGCCTCGGGATGGCCGACGACTACGTCACGAAGCCCTTCAGCCTCGAAGAGCTGGTGGCGCGCGTGCGCGCCGTGCTGCGCCGGGTGGGTCATGACAGCTCCGAGGACTCCGAGATGCGCTACGCAGACCTCTTGATGAACGTCGAGACGCACGAGGTGTGGCGGGCCGGCCGGTCGATCGACCTCACCGCCACGGAGTTCCGGTTGCTCCAGTACCTGCTCGAGCACCCTCGGCGCGTCGTGCCGAAGCTCGAGATCCTCGACCACGTCTGGGACTTCTCCTTCGACGGCGACCCGAACATCGTGGAGACCTACATCAGCTATCTCCGCAAGAAGCTCGACGAGAGCGGCCCGTCGCTGATCCACACGGTGCGCGGCGTCGGCTACAGCCTGCGCCTGCCGAAGGAATGAGGTGCCGGCGTGCGGCTGCGTCGCCGGCTGACGCTCGCGATGGCGGTGCTGCTGGTCATCGGCCTCGGCGTCGCCGACGTCGTGACCTACACGTCGCTGCGGTCGTTCCTCTACGGCCGCCTGGACTCGCAGCTCGCGTTCGCCCAGCGCGCGGCCGTCCGGTACCTGGTGCTCGCCCACCGGCGCGGTCGCACAGTGAGGTCCGAAGCGATCGGCGACCGGCTGAACCCGGATGTCTACGTGGTGATCCTCGGCCACGACGGCGCGGTGATCGCGTCACGCCCGTCGGGCCCGACACTGCGGCCCGATCCCCCTCCGGTCGTGCCGAGGTCGGTGCGGTTGTCGCCCGAGATCGGCACCGCCCGCGGCCCGTACCGCCCGAACCCCTACAACTTCACACTGCCCTCCCGGCACGGGGTGGCCTACCGGGCAGACGCCGCAAGAGTCCCCCAGGGAACCGTCATCGTCGCGGTGTCGCTCGCGCAGACCGACGCCACGATGGCATCGCTCGTCCGCATCGAGGTGGGCGTCTCCGCGGCGGTGCTGCTCGCCGTGTGCGCGCTGGCGCTGTGGACCGTTCGCCGCGGGTTGCGCCCGCTCGACGACATGGCGAAGACGGCCGGCGAGATCGCGTCGGGGGAGGACCTTGGAAGGCGGGTCGAGCCCGCCGACGACGAGACCGAGGTCGGGCGGCTCGGCGCAGCGCTCAACACCATGCTCGGCCGTATCGAGGACGCCTTCGCGGAGCAGTCCGAGTCCGAGGCGCGGCTGCGTCAGTTCGTGGCGGACGCCTCCCACGAGCTGCGAACCCCGCTCACCTCGATCCGCGGGTACGTCGAGCTGCTGCGCAAGGGGGCGTTCGCCGACGCGGAGGACCGCGCGAAGGCGCTCCGGCGTGTCGAGCGGGAGGCGAGCCGGATGAGCGGCCTCGTCGACGACCTGCTCCTGCTCGCTCGCCTCGACCAAGGGCGGCCGCTCGAGCGCGTTCCCGTCGAGCTGCACC
>JAJYGM010000641.1 GCA_021785095.1 Actinomycetes bacterium | reverse complement strand
CGCGCACTCGAGGCGCCGTCGCCACGCCTGCGCGTAGCGCGGCCCTCTTCAAGCGCGCGCCGCGCAGGTGCGAAGTACGCGAGGGCGGCGACCCAGGCGAGCACGATCCCGGCTCCCCCTGCGACCCAGGCGATGACGTGGAACGGCTGCTGCCACCCTGCAGCGCCGTGGCTGATGAGGAACCCCGGATAGGCGACCATCAGCGCGAAGGTCCCCGCCTTGCCGATCCACAGCACGTCGATCCGCCGAGCCCCTAGCGCCGCGAGCACGACGACCGTGACCGAGACGAGCGCCTCGCGCAGGATCGTGAGGAGGCCGAACCACACCGGCACCGCGCCATGCACCATCACGGCGATGACCGCCGCGCCGACGAGCACACGGTCGACGGCCGGGTCCAGCACCTTGCCGATCCGCGAGACCTGGTGCAGGCGGCGCGCAAGCTGCCCGTCCACCCAGTCGGTGGTGCCGAGCACAGCGAGGAGGATGGCCGCGGCGGTCTGGTCGCCGGCACCGAAGAGGAGCCCGAGGAAGGCGCCGACGCCGAGGAGCCGCAGGGAGGTAACAACGTTGGCGGCGGTCACGACGCGGTCTTCGCCGGCAGGCTCGATCTGCTCCCCGGTCGCTTCCGGGCTTCGCGCGTCGAGCACAGGGTCCGCGTCCGCCACAACTTGCAGTCTACGGGTGGCCGGGTGTGCCAGTCTTTGCCTGTGCCACGTTTCGACGCTTTCAGAGGAGCGCGCTACGACCTGAACGCGGAGCGCCTCGGACAGGTGATCGCTCCACCCTACGACGTCGTCGGACCCCACGAGCGCGACGTCCTCGCGCACCGGAGCCCGAACAACGCGATCCACCTCGAGCTCCCCGAGGCCGAGCTCGGCACCGGCCGAGATCGCTATGTCGTCGCAGCCGACCTCCTCGACTCGTGGCTCGAGCGGCGGATCCTCGTCGAGGACGCTGAGCCCGCCCTCTACCCCTACCGGATGACCGCCCCCGACGGCACGGCCACCGTCGGGGTCGTGGGCGCGCTGGCGATGAGCGACGACGTGCTCCCCCACGAAGAGACCATGCCCAAGCCCAAGAGCGACCGGCTCGACCTCCTGCGTGCGACCGGGGCGAACCTCTCGCCGATCTGGGGCCTGTCGCTGACCGAGGGCATGACCGAGACGTTCGCACCCGAGGGCCCCCCGGCAGAGGAGGCGTACGACGACGACGGAGTCCACCACGAGCTCTGGGTCGTCGACGACCCCGTGGTCATCGCGAAGGTGCGCGCCGCGGTGGCGGCGTCGCCCGTCGTGATCGCCGATGGCCACCACCGCTACGAGACCGCCCGCGCGTACCGAGACGAGGTGCGCCGCGCCAATGGCGACCTGTCAGGAGACCACGATCTCGTGATGGCCTTCATGGTCGAGCTGACCGAGGCCCAGCTGCACGTCCACGCAATCCACCGGATCGTCTCGGGGCTCCCCGAAGGGACCGAGCCCGCCGGGCTGCTCGGAGGGTACTTCGACGCCGTCCATGCGGGTCCGGCGACCGAGCGTGTGGTGGGCGCGCTCGCGTCCTCCGGCTCGCTCGCCGCCGTGACGCCGCTCGATGCGTGGCTCCTCACCGTTCGCCCTGGCGCCTTCGAGGACGCGGGCACGGACCTCGAGGCCGGCCTGGTGGACCTGGCGCTGCGCCAAGTGCCCGGAGCTGCGGTCAGCTACGCGGCGGCGTGGCAGGAGGCGCTCGGTGAGGTCACTGCAGGCCGATCGCAGTTGGCGCTCCTACTCCGGCCCGTGACGGTCCCTCAGATCTCTGCGTGGGCACGTGGGCGACGCCGGATGCCGCCCAAGACCACCTACTTCTCGCCGAAGCCCCGTACGGGAATGGTGATCCGGGTGCTCTCGGGCGACACGGGACCCGAGTCCGTGCGATCGGGCTCTCCGATCGCCTAGATGCCCGGCGGGGCCGTGCGCAGGCCCGGCTGCCCGCACCATCGCGCGCCCCACCCCTGGACAGCCGTGCTCGTCAGTCCAGGCTTACTCGACGGTCCAGGTCGCGCCGGAGCGCAGCAGCGCCTTCAGGTCACCGGCCCCCCGGCGCTCCTGGGCGTCGGCCAGCTGCTGCGCCATCGAGGCCCCGTACTCGGGTCGCCGCACGGCCCGGAACACGCCGATTGGGGTCGGCTCATACGGACCGCGTGACAGCCGGGAGAGCGCGAAGGCCAGCCCCGGGTCCTCGCGCTCCTCGTCGTGGACGAGGAGCGCGCCCTCCCCCACGTCGGCCACCTCGACGATCTCGAGGCGACCGTCCGATCGCTGGACCACGCCTTTCTCCGAGGCCGGCCCGAAGCGGATGGGCTCGCCGTGCACCAACGGGATGAGCATGGAGGCACGGGCCTCGCGTCCGGTGATCTTCTCGAAGGCGCCGTCGTTGAACACGTTGCAGTTCTGGTACACCTCGACGAATGCCGCCCCGTCGTGGTCGTGGGCTCGGCGGAACATCTCCTGCATGTGCTGGCGGTCCATGTCGTGGGTCCGCGCGACGAAGGTCGCCTCGGCGCCGAGCGCAAGGCTGATCGGGTTGAACGGCGTG
>JAJYGM010000647.1 GCA_021785095.1 Actinomycetes bacterium | reverse complement strand
ACGGCTGCACGCACGGCGAGCGCGGGTGCACGCTGTGCACGAGGGCGTGCCCGCGCTTTCGGGAGTGGGAGCCCGAGATCGAGCAGTACCTCTTCGGTCGGGCACGCACCGACGACGAGGTCGCGGCGCTCGCCGAGCAGGTGGTCCTCGCCCGGGCCTCGGACCCCGAGCTCTGCGAGGCCGGCCAGGACGGTGGACTGGTCTCGGCGCTCCTCGTCTGGGCACTCGAGCACGACGTGATCGACGCGGCACTCGTCTCGTCGCTCGAAGGCGACGGGACGTCCTGGAAGGCGGTCCCCGCGGTCGTCTCCGACCGCTCCGGGGTTCTCGCGACGGCAGGGTCCCGTTACACGTACTGCGCGAACCCGCTCGCCTACGCGCAGGCGGTGGAGGAGGGCGCCGAGCGCATCGCGCTGGTGGGCATGGGCTGCCAGGCTTCGGCGCCCGCGGTGATGGCAGCGCGCAGGGCCGGGAAGGTGGCCCGGCGCTTCGTCCTGTCGATCGGCCTCATGTGCTCGAAGACGTTCGACGACGCGATCTTCCCCGAGCTCTTCGAAGCTCGCTACGGTCTCCGGCGCGAGGACATCACGAAGATGAACATCAAGGGCGTCTTCCAGGTCTGGACGCGCGACGGCGAGTACCACGAGATCCCCTTGAAGGAGGCGCACGGCTGGACGCGGGAGGGCTGCCTGTCCTGCCCCGACTTCGCGGCGGAGCACGCCGACATCTCGACCGGGGGCATCGGGGCGTTCAACGACTGGACGCTCACGGTGGTCCGCACGGCCCGGGGCAAAGAGCTCTTCTCCTCGATGGTGGCCGACGGTGCAGTGGAGGTGCGGCCCGGTGAGGACGATCCCGGCGCGATCGCCCTCATGCGCCGTCTGAGCAGGGTGAGCCGGAAGCGGTGGCCGTCGACCGCGGTTCCGACGCCCGGCCGCCTCCCCGCGCCTCAGCCCGCCTGACCCGCCTCGGAGAGCGCCCGGGCGCGCTCGAAGACCGCGTCGAGCATCGGCTCGGTGAGCCTGCCGGTGAAGGTGTTCTGCTGGCTCGGGTGGTAGGAGCACACGAGCACCTTGCCGTCGGGCAGCACGCGCTCGGCGAGGTGTGCGAAGCGGATCCTCGGCGACAGCCCGTAGAGGGACGACACCGTGTCGCAGGCCAGCTTCCCGAGCGCGACGACGACGCGGGCACGCGTGAGCATCGAAAGCTCCTCCCGCAGGTACCCGGCGCAGGCGGCACGCTCCTCGGGCGTGGGCGCGTTGTCCGGAGGCGCACAACGCACCGACGCGGTGACCCACGCGCCGCAGAGCTCGAGGCCATCGTCCGCCGCGAGGCTCTCGGGCCTGTTGGCCAAGCCGGCGCGGTGCAGGGCGCGGAAGAGCCAGTCGCCCGAACGGTCACCGGTGAACATGCGCCCCGTCCTGTTGGCTCCGTGCGCTGCCGGAGCGAGGCCCACGACCACCACCGACGCCCGCGGGTCACCGAAGCCGGGGACCGGCTTGCGCCAGTAGGGCTGCGTTCGGAAGGCCGCGCGTGCGGGCACCTCCTCTCGCCACGAGACGAGCCTCGGGCAGCGCCGGCAGGCAACGATCGCCTCGGCCAAGCGGGCGAGGTGGTCAGAGGACACGGGCACGGAGCATACGATCATCGTTCGTGCCCTTCCCCGAGCCGACCACCGTCCTGCTCGTGCGCCACGGCACCACCCCCACGACCGGGAAGGTCCTGCCGGGGCGTGCCGAGGGCTTGCACCTGTCCGCAGCGGGCACGGCACAGGCCGATCGTGTCGCTTCGGCGATCGCCGCGCTCGATCCGAGACCGGTCGCGGTGTACGCGTCCCCGCTCGAGCGCACCCGGGAGACCGCGGGGCCCATCGCGCGTGCGCTCGGCGTGCGGGTCCGCACCGAGCGCGGCCTCGTCGAGCTGGACATGGGCGAGTGGACGGGGATGTCGCTCAAGCGGGCAGCCCGTCGCCGCGAGTGGGGCGCGGTCCAACGCTGGCCGACGAGCTTCACGTTCCCCGGCGGCGAGTCCTTCGCCGGCCTTTTCGCCCGCACGACCGACGCCGTGGGACGCCTGGTCCGTGCGCACCCCGGCGAGGTCGTCGTGGCGGTGTCGCACGCCGACCCCATCCGAGCCCTCGTCGCTGCGGCGGCTGGCGTGCCCCTCGACCTCTTCCAGAGGATCATGGTCTCGACGTGCTCGGTCTCGGCGGTCCGCTACGGCCCTGACGGACCCCGCGTGATCTGCGTCAACGCGTCGGCCGAGGGGCTGGTGCGCGGGTGAACGGCGACATGGACCTCGGCGACCCAGACGTCTTCTCCGTCGGCACCAGCGGCCCCGTCGGGGATCGCCTGTTCCTCCTCCACTTCTCCGAGGGGCCGATCGAGGCGACCGTCAAAGTGGAGAAGCAGCAGGTCGCGGTGCTCGCCACCTACCTCGGCCGCATCGTCCGCCAGCTCGGGCGCCCTGGCCACCTCCCCGAAGACCTGGACTTCGACGTCGAGGTCGAGCCCGACTGGGTGGTGGGGACGATCGGGGTCTCCTACGACGAGGACGACGACCGCCTCGTGGTGAT
>JAJYGM010000498.1 GCA_021785095.1 Actinomycetes bacterium | reverse complement strand
TCGAGTTCCGAGATTGCACATACCCGGCTGCACGGGGTTTGAAACTGGGAGTGCAGAGGTCGCTGCGCACGGATGATGGATGTCCACCGGGCCGCGACGGCGACCAGCGAGGACCCGCCCCCCCCCACGGCAGCCAAGCGCCCAGCGCTCGCGCTCGGCACGGACCTGCCACGCGGGCCGATCGGCCACGCCCATATGTAAGAAATCAGAGCCTGACGATCGTTTGTTTTGCCGCTCTCTCCGGGTCTGGGGCGTCGAGGTCGCCGTCATCAGCACGCCGATGCCACACTGCATACGAGCGTTCGATGGGCACGACCAGAGAATGCATTGCTCTTAAGCTGGCACTATCGTGCGCCTGATCACGCTGTGGACTGCACGCGGCTCGGTCGTGCACCGACGCCGCGAGCAGGCGAGGCTGCAGGGCGAGCGAGCACGCCAAGCGAGCATGGCGAGGGCGAAGGGAACGGGAACGACGAGATGCATCACCTGAATCAAGAGCCAAGGAGCAACGGGTGATCGTCAAGCCGAAAGGGTCGTCGCGATGCCCCGACCTCCCGACCGCACGCTCGGTCTACCGGCAAGCGACGGACGAGAACTTCCCCGTCGCGTCTCGGCTTCTTCCCGCGGCGGTCCGCGCGGACCTCATGGCGATCTACGGCTTCGCGAGGTTGACGGACGACATCGGCGACGAGGTGGGCGGCAATCGGATCGCACACCTCGCGTGGCTCGAGGACGAGCTGGAGCGGGCCCCCCGTGGCGAGGCGACGCACCCTGTCATGCGAAGGGCCGGCGCGACGATCGCCGCGCGGCAGCTGCCGCTCCGTCCCTTCTTCGACCTCATCGAGGCGAACCGCCAGGACCAGATCGTGAGACGCTACGAGACCTTCGACGACCTCGTCGGCTACTGCCGGCTGTCCGCAAACCCCGTCGGCAGGCTTGTGCTCGAGATCTTCGGGGCCTCCTCCGCCGAGCGAGTCGCCCTCTCCGACGAGGTCTGCACGGGGCTCCAGGTCGTCGAGCATCTCCAGGACGTCGCAGAGGACCTTCTCCAGGATCGCATCTACCTCCCCCTCGCGGACCTGCGGGCAGAGGGCTGCGACGAGGCAGACCTCGAGGCGTCGAGCGCAGGGCCCGCGCTCCGCCGTGTCGTCGCGCTGGAGGCGGCGCGAGCCAGGCGTCTCCTCTTCTCCGGAGCCCCCCTCGCTGCGAGCCTCCCCCTCCGGCCCCGCGTGGCGGTCGCAGCCTTCGCGGCCGGCGGCATGGCCGCCCTCGACGCCATCGACGCGACCGGCTTCGACGTGCTCGCGCACCGGTGCCGACCGCGCGCCGGGCGCCTCGCCGCCCGTCTCGCGCTCGTCCTGCTCGCCGGCCAGGGGGCCCGCCCACCGCTGCGCCGGACCGCAACGCGCGGGGCCGAGCCCGGAGCCGTCTCGTGATCGCTCCTAGAACCGCGGCCCTCGAGCGCGCCTACTGGGAGTGCGAGACGATCACCCGGCGCGAGGCCAAGAACTTCGCCTATGGCATCCGCCTGCTCCGCCCGCCGGAGCGCCGGGCGCTGTCCGCGGTCTACGCGCTCGCCCGGCGCATCGACGACATCGGCGACGGGGACGCTCCTCCCGAGAGGAAGCTCGCGGACCTCGAGCGGGTCCGCGCCCAGCTCGCGGCGGTGGACGAGGCGACGGAGGACCCGGTCTTGCTCGCCATCGGCGACGCGAAGGTTCGCTACAGCCTTCCGATGGACGCGTTCGGCGACCTCGTCGACGGGTGCGTGATGGACGTCGAAGGCACGACGTACGCGACCATGGACGATCTCGTCGTCTACTGCCGAGGGGTCGCGGGCTCGATAGGAAGGCTGTCGCTCGCGATCTTCGGCGCGCTCGGCGAGCCGCGGGCGAGCGGGCTCGCGGACGACCTGGGCGTCGCGCTGCAGCTCACGAACATCCTGCGCGACGTGTTGGAGGACGGGCGGCGCGGACGCGTTTACCTTCCGTCCGCCGACGCGGCTGCCAACGGCTGCCCCGCAGACCTCTCCGACGACAGGGCGCTCGGCCGGCTCGTCGCCTTCGAGTGCGCGCGCGCCGAGGAGTGGTTCGCCCGCGGCCTGCTGCTCCTGCCGATGCTCGATCGGCGCAGCCGGGCGTGCGTGGGCGCGATGGCGGGCATCTACCACAGGCTCTTGCGGCGGATCGCCCGAGACCCGATGGCAGTCACCCGCGGCCGCGTCTCGGTCCCGATCTCCGAGAAGCTCTGGGTCGCCGCCTCCTGCCTCGCCTCGCTCGGTGGCGCCGGCGCGTGCGCACCGCGCGTGAGGAGGGCCGCGTGAGCACGACCGTGCCGAGGGCGTCAGGACGAGTGGTCGTCGTCGGCGGAGGGCTCGCCGGGATGTCGGCCGCGCTCGACGCGGCAGACGCCGGCGCAGAAGTCACCCTCGTGGAGAAGCGGCACCGCCTCGGTGGCCTCACCTGGTCGTTCTGGCGTAACGGGCTCGCCTTCGACAACGGCCAGCACGTCTTCCTGCGCTGCTGCACGGCCTACCGAGCCCTCCTCGAGCGGGTCGGTGCGGCGGACAAGGTCCAC
>JAJYGM010000130.1 GCA_021785095.1 Actinomycetes bacterium | reverse complement strand
GGGTAACCGCCCGGCCCGGCCAGGGGATCGCCAAGTCGCACAACCGCTACTCGACCGACCGGGCCAACCTCGCCCACGTCGGGCTCGGCGGCCTCTTGGACGCGATGGGCACGATCCTTGCCGGCTGCCAGCGGGTGCTGCGCCCTGGCGGGTTCGTGGCGATGACGGTGCGGCCCTTCTGGTCGAACGGGCGACTCGTCGACCTGCCCGGGGCCATGGTCCGCGTCGGCGAGGAGTCCGGCCTCGTCCTCTACGAGCGAAACGTCGCCCTCCTCGCCGCCCTGCGCGACGACCGGCTCGTGCCCCGCTGCTCGTTCTTCGCCCTCGAACAGGTCCGCAAGGCCCGCGCCAAAGGCGTCCCCCGCCAGGTGATCGCCCACGAGGACCTCCTCGTCTTCCGGACCCCGCCGATCTCCGTCGGTGCCGCTGGCACCGTCGTCCGCCTCCCGCAGCGCCTGAACGCCCCGTCGGCACGGAGGGCGGCGTGACCGGCACCGCTGCGCCGCAGCGACGCAGCGCGCCAGTGGCGAGCGATGGCCTTGACTTGTCCGCCCGAAAGAGGCCTCCTCGAGGCCCCAAGCCCACACCTTCCCGACCCCAAGAAGGAGGAACGCCCACGGCCATGGGCCGACACCCCGCCCTCACCACGACGACGCCCGTCACCGGCCGAGAGGCCCCGGGGCGGCTCATCGACCAGCGCCAGGCGGCCTCGCTCGCCGGCTGCTCCCGAGACACCATCGTGCGGGCGCGGCGCGCCGGGCGCCTCCCGCACTCCCGCCTCTACGGGCAGCGCTGGCTCATCGCCGTCGACGACCTCGCCGCCGCCGGCCTCCTGCGCCCTGAGGGCACCGATAGCGACGCTGCGCCCGAGGCGAGCGCCGGCCACGGCGGCACGGGGTCGTCGGTGGTCATGGCACTGGCCCGGGCAGAGTCCCGCATCTCGGCGCTCGAAGACCTGCTCGCCCGCCAGGACGACGAACTGGCCTTCTTGCGCCAGCTCGCCGTCGACCACCTCGGAAAGGCCTCCTGATGGGCCGGCCGATCACCGGGTCGCTCCGCCACCACCAGAACCGCTGGTGGGCGAGCGTCCCCCAACCCGGCGGAGTGGGACGCCGCCGTGAGGAGCCCTTCGCCAGCCAGGCCGACGCCCAAGCGTGGCTCACCCAGGCCGCCGCCGCCGCCCGTGCCGGCGAGCGGCTTCCCGACCCCGACCGGTTCCGCACCACCAAGGCGCCCCGGCCGAAGACCCGCCCGAGCCAGGCGCCCCGGCTTCAGCCCGACGTCGCGTCGCTGTCGCGGGCGTGGATGGCCGCCGCCTACGAGGACCTGCGCCGCGGCGGCCCCGAACGGGCCGAACGGGGCCGGCGCATCGTCGAAGGCTTCCTCGTCCCGTGGTTCGCGCCTCGCACGACGACGATCGCGGACGTCACCTACTTCATGGCCCACGAGTGGCTGCTCCACCTCGTCGGGCGCGGCCGCGCCGAGGTGAGCGGCGCCCTGCTCGGGCCGCCGCCGGTTCCCGGGCCCTTCCGCGACGGGGAGGAGCTGAACCTCGCCCAAGCCGCCAAGGCCGCCGGGGTGAGCCTGCCGACCGCCCGGCGGCGCTGGCGGGCCGGGCAGCTCCCCGGCGCCTACCGCGACCCCACGGGCCAGGTTCGCGTGCCCGCCGCCGCAGCCCTCGCCATTACCGTCAAACGCCGGGCGCCCGCCGGCCTCTCCCAGGGGTACGTGACCGACGCCCTGTGGGTGCTGCGCCGCATCCTCGCCTTCGCCCGGGCCAACGGCCTGTTCCCGCCCGGCTTCGACCCCACCGAAGGCCTCGACGCCCCCCTCGCCGACAAGGCCGACCGTCGACGGCCCGACCGAGGCGGACAGCCCCGGCCGCTCAGCCTCCCCGAGTGCGCCCGGCTCGCCTCCCACCTCCACCCCGTCCACCAGCTCGCCTTCTGGCTCCAGCGGATCATGGGCCTGCGCATCTCAGAAGCCTTCGGCGTCCGGATAGGAGACGTCGTCGACCTGGGCGGCACCGGGCTGCTTGCCGTCCAAGGCCAAGGCGGCCGCAGCTTCGCAGTCCGAGACGAACACGGCCAGGTCGTCGCCGTCCCCCACAAGCCCACCACCAAGACCGCCGCGGGATCGCGCGTCCTCGTCGTCCCCGAAAAGCTCATGGACCTCGTCCGCGTCGCCGTCGACGCCTTCCACACCGACCCCGACACCGGCCAGGTCGACACCGCGGCGCGCCTCGTCCCCGGACTGCAGACCCCCGACCGCTCCGGCCAGCACGCCTACCGCCACGCCTTCGACGAAGCCGCCAGAGCCGAACAGCTCACGGGCGAGCACCTCGGCTTCGGCGTCTCCACCCACCTGCTGCGAAAGAGCTGCGCCACCGACCTCGCCTGGACGGCCGGCATCGAAGACGCCGTGCGCCGCCGCTTCATGGGACACCGCGCCGGCGACGACGTCTACGGGCGCATCTACACCCTCGACCACCCCGACGTCGCCCCCCTGGCCAAGGTGGCCGAGATCCTCGACCACCACATCGCCATGTCCATCGGCACCCTTCTGGTCCCCACCATCCG
>JAJYGM010000778.1 GCA_021785095.1 Actinomycetes bacterium | reverse complement strand
CACTCCCAAAGCCCGCTCCACGAGCGCGGTGAGTTCGGCGACCTCAAACGACGCTCCCACCGTCTTGGCCGCATCCGAGTACATCGCCAGGTCCTTCGGGCAGCTGACGACGAAATAGTCAATCGTGCCGAGCTCCTGAGCCTCCCGGATCCGCTGTTCGCTGGGTCGCTCCTCGAGCTTGGAGTCGTCCATCCAGATCCGCCCGCCGCCCGCCCCACAGCAGAAGGTGTTGGTGCCATGGCGCGGCATCTCCACCAGCTCCGCGCCGGTCGCGGCGATCAGCTTGCGGGGCGCGTCCGTGATCCGGTTGTAGCGGGCCAGATAGCACGGGTCGTGATAGGTGACACGGGTACCGGTGAGCGGAGTTGTCAGCTTGATGCGGCCGTCAGCTACGAGTTCTGCCAGCAGCTCGGTGTAGTGGTAGACCGGCTTGTCGAGCCCGTAAGCCGGATATTCGTTGCGCAGGGTGTTGAGTGAGTGCGGGTCGGTGGTGAAGATCGCCTCGAAGCTGGCGTCCCTGAGCACGCCCATGTTGTGCTCGACGAGCATCTCGAAGAGGCCTTCCTCGCCAACGCGACGGACGTCGTTGCCGGCGTTGCGCTCACCGTCGTAGAGCAGACCAAACGAGATCCCCGTCTCGTTGAGAATGCGTGCCACTCGCTGCGAAGCGGTCTGGACGCGCTCGTCGAAGGAGGCGAAGTCACCGACGAACCAGAGGTAGTCGACCGGCTCGGTGCGGGCGTCGGGGATGGTGAAGTCCAAGCCCTTGGTCCAGCGGGCACGCATCCTCGAGGACTTCCCGTATGAGTTTCCCTGCTTTGCGAAGTTCTCGAGCGTCTGCTGCAGCAGCGGCTCCATGCGCCCCTGGTCGACGAGGCTGCGGCGCATGTCGACAATCGTCGGCACGTGCTCGATGCCGACCGGGCAGGCCTCGACGCAGGCCATGCAGGTCGTGCAGGACCACAGGACATCCTCGCTGATCAGTGGCGCCGCACCCGCGACGGCGCCACGCTGTTCGGCGGGGTGCGCGTAGAGCCGGTCGCGGATGTCGAGCACCAGCTGGCGCGGGGCGAGCGGACTGCCGCTCGCGGTCGCCGGGCACTTCGCGGTGCAGCGTCCGCATTCGGTACACGAGAACGCGTCGAGCACCTGCTTCCAGCTGACGTCGGCGAGCGAGGCGATGCCGGTGAGACCGGTGGGTGGCGGCTCAAGGCGTGCGACTCCGGCGGGCGGCGTCTGCAGGGCGCCCGGCTTGCGGGCCACCTGCTTGGGCGGTAACTCTCCGAAGAAGACGTTCGGAACCGCGGTGATGATATGGAAGTGCTTCGATAGCGGCAGCAGGTTGAGGAAGGTCAGCACCGTCAGGTTGTGCAACCACCAGCCGATCTCGCTGACGGTGTGTCCGCCGCTCCGGCCCAGGCCGCCAATGATGTCCGCAACCAGCGCGGTGAGCGGTGCGAACTCGCGCTCGTTGCCGTGGATGTCGAGCCAGACCAGACGGCCAGCGTCGGCGAGCAGGCCGCCGACCATGATGAAGAGGATGAAGACCAGGATCAGGATCCCCTCCCAGTGCGGCGCCCCGCGGTAGCGCTCCTCGGCCCGTCCCAGCCCGAACAACCGTGGTGTGTGCACGACCAGCCGTCGGTAGAGCATGTAGCTCACAGCCACGATCACGACCAGCTCCAGCAGATCACGCGCTACGAAGAACGGTGGGCCGAGCGGCTGGTTCGGGGCAAACCCGGGGATGTTGAAGTTGACGTTGAGAGCGCGGCCGAACTGGGTTACGACCTGAAGGCCTAGCACGACGAAGCCCCAGAAGATCAACGCGTGCGCGATACCGGCCGGCTGCTCACCGGTCAGGAACTTCTTCTGGCCGAAGGCGTAAACGACGGTCCGCCGCACGCGCTCGGGAATCCGGTCGAAGCGGTGAGCCGGGCGGGCCGTGGCAAGCAGCCTGATCCGGCCGCCGATCGTCCCGACGAAGATCAGCAGCGCGACCCCGAAGACGATCGGGAACGCCACATGACTCACGTGCTCACCGCCCTCACCTGGTCGGTCAGAGCCGGGAGCAGGTCGAATAGGTCAGCTGTGGCACCGTAGTGAGCAACGTCGAAGATCGGAGCCTTCTCGTCGGTGTTGATGGCGATGATCAGCTCCGCGTCGCTCATGCCCTCCAGGTGCTCCGGGGCGCCGGAGATCCCGCAGGCGAGATAGAGCTTCGGCTTGACCTTGCGCCCTGACTTGCCCACTTGGCGGCTCTTAGGCAGCCAGCCGGCGTCGGTGACGGGCCGTGACGCGGACACGGTTGCGCCCAGAGCGTCGGCCAGCTCCTGGGCAAGCTCGATGTTGTCCTCACCACCGATCCCGCGACCGACCGAGACAAGGATCTCCTCGCCGGTGATATCGACGTCGCCTGACTGCGCTTCAACACGAGCCACGAAGGTCGTGCGCAGTCCGCTCAGATCCGGTGGCGCAACGGCCTCAACGGTCGGTGAGCCGCCGCCGGCCGCGGGCGCCGAGCCGCCGACGACCGACACGATCGCACCGCTGGCGGTCTGCACCTCCGCGTTGAGCTTGCCG
>JAJYGM010000813.1 GCA_021785095.1 Actinomycetes bacterium | reverse complement strand
ATGAGCGGCTGCGATCAGCTCCTCGGGATCGGTGCCGACGGAGACGGGGAGAGCGGGCGGGAACGACCCCTCGTGCCCGATGAGGTTGACCTCGAGTTGACGTCCCCACGGGGACATGCACAGCTCGAGAGCGACGAAGGAGATCGACTCCGAGCGTTCCTCCCACGTTCCGGTCACGCGGTAGGGACCACTTGACTCGAGGTTGACGAGCTGCGTCGTGAACCCGGCACGTTCGACCTGTGCGGTCACCAGGGCAGGACATGGAATCCGGCCCGGGCGGAGGTCCCCATCTTGCACGCCGCGCTTCGCATGAGCCTGGCGGCGCACCCTGAGCCTTCCGGCCGAGCCTGGCACCACGTCGACGACCTCGCCCACCACATCGAGGGATGCGGGATCTATCTCGCCCACCAGCTCCACTTCGATGACATCGTCCGACACCAGGACGGACGAGATGTCAGGGATCCATCCAACGGCGCTCGCAGTGCCGATCCGGCGGAGGACGTCCTCCACGTCGGACACGAACCACCGGTCCATTCCGGCCCGGAACCGGCGTTCGATGCCAGACCACCGAAGGTCCGGGAGCCGCAAGGTCGCATGGAGCGGACGATGCCGCTGCTGCGCCCTCCGCAGCCGGTCGATCGTACCGACAAACCCGATGCCGAGGAGGTCGTGAACGCCGTGCTCCGGCGCCCACTGCACCGGCGTTGGTCCCCGGACAGGTGATGGAGCATCGGCCGAAGCGACCATGGCCGCGGGGTGCAACGAACGAGCCGAGACCTGCAGGCGCGTCCGGTGGCTGTCGGGTTGCTCGACCACTGATCCGGGATCGTGCAATTGTTGGTCCGGCGCCCGGGGCCTTCTCGAAGGCTCCTTCTGACCCATCGCCGGCAACTGGAGGACCCAACCGGGTCGGAGGAAGTGGTCTTGCTCGAGCCGCCCACCACCAGCTTGAACCCGGCCGTAATTGTGCTCCGCAAGCTCGCGCCACCGTCGAGGTGAACCCAACTCCTGGGCGGCGATGGACCACAGCGTCTCACGAGGGCCGACGATGTGAGTCGTCACCTCGTCTCCGGGCCCGGCGGCCGTGATTGTCGGCGCTGACGTCGAACCCGTGCCGCCGAGCGGGAAAGGCTCGACGAGCTCTCGCAGCACCGGATCCCGGGCAGTCATCCCACCAGGCGCAATTCCGTCGTCGATGTCGATTCCGGATTCCCACACCGCCTCTGGCGCGATACGCAACCGTCCCGCACCGTCCTCCGGCATGCGGGAGATCTCGCCTGTCCCGTCGGTGAGCCGCGTCCCGCGCGTCTGCCCCACCAAGCCACGTGACAAGGCGCCAGTTCCCGCTCCGGCGACAGGTGTCGCGCCCAGCAAGACATCACCAGGATCATCGATGACGGGTGCCGAGGATGCCAGGCGCTCGCCGAGCACCGCATGGTGCACCGGGATACGCACATGGGACGCCCCGTGACTCCGACCAGTGGTGAAGAGGGCGAGGGACGCCCCGACAAGGCATGCGGCGAGGGCCTGCATCGTGCGGCTGGCCGGAAGGTGCGCTGCATTGATGCCCCGCCGCCTCGCCCAGATATCGAGCACCAGGCAGACCAGCATCCATCCCCACGCCATCCATGCGAACGACGTTGCCACGAACTCGGCACACGCAGCCGCGAACGACGTAGGCGACGCACTCGCGGACATACCGCCGGTGGCTACGTGGGAGCCCCACGGGGGCCATCGGAGATAACGGACCGCTTGGATCAGGAACGCCCCGTGAGGAAGGGCTCCGACAGAGATCAGGCCGACCGGGACGGCGCAGACGATGCCAAGGAGCACGAGGAGCGCTCCGAAACCCGCCACCCCGCGCAGCCTCGGGCGCACCGTCTGGCGCTCCTGCTCGCTCGACGTCATGACGCACCTCCCGTGGCCACACCCATCAGATCGGTTGCTGCACCACGCCCTGAGACCACGAGCGATCCGATCCCGACGATGCCCAGCACGTCGGTCGGCAGTCGGTAGTCGACCGTGACGACAACGGTCGAGCCGACCACGGCCGCTGAACCGGGATGACCGGATGCGTCGGTGAATGCTTCGGCCGCGGTGATCGCAGCCGGCACATTCAGCGCGAGGCCACCCTCCCGCAGTCCACTGATCGACAACGCTGCCGCTCCTGCTCGCGCTGCCTGCTCCGCCTCGGCGTTGGCAGCCTGTCGAGCTTCCATGACCCTTCCGCCATCGATCGCCAAACCGGCGAGCGCCATCAGGGCCACGGCCAGGAGCGCGACAAACGCCGAGATCGATCCGCCTTCGCACGGCGCCCTGCCATCAGCTGGCGAGTCCGTGCGGGTCATCCGATCGACCGGTAGGGATCGAGAGGTGCCGACTGCGCAGCCGTGACTGAGATCGATCCCGGCATGCCAGGGATGAAGACGTCCGAGAGGTCGACGACGCAGGTGACTGTCACCGTCACCTCGCCGCCAGGTACGAGGTCAGCCGTGTCAGTCCGCACCGATCCGTGCGTACAGCTATGGATGCTCCCGTAGGGACCGATCACCGCAGTAGCGGAAGCAGCCCAGCTCGCCGAAGC
>JAJYGM010000236.1 GCA_021785095.1 Actinomycetes bacterium | reverse complement strand
CGCCCGACCGAACTTCTTCACGGCCTCAGGCCGCGTCACGACCAGGACGCCGACCACGACGAGGCCCGCCACCAACCACGCGAGGGCGATCCACACGGAGTAGCTGATGGGCGCGGGCGGTGCAGGCGTGATCGAGGAGTAGATCGTGTAGCCGCAGATGGCGACGGCTCCGAGCGGGAACACCAGGTCGAGCAGCACGTTGTAGGCGTGTGCCTGACGGCTGCGCAGTCGCCAGAAGTACACCATGCCCGAAAGAGCCACCAGTACGTAGACGAAGAGGATGCCCAAGGATCCGGTCGTCGCCATCATGGCAAAGTAGGTGAACACCCCGTAGTGACGACCAAGGGTCGCGCCGAGAACCAGGGTGAGCAGGACCGAGATCGTGATGCCGACGAAGGGGCTCTTGAAACGGGGCGTCGTCAGCGAGAACAGCGTCGGGATCCCCCGATCACGTCCGAGAGCGAAGAGCGTGCGGGCGGTCAGCTGGACCCCGGCGAGCGAGGCGACGAAGGCGTCGACCACCACGACGATGTCGAGGAAGGTGGCGAACCCGTGGTTCACGTAGCGGTCCGAGAGCGTGGACAGCGCCGTGGCGTCTGACACCCACTGGCCGATGTGATGCGTCCCGAACCCGATCGCCATGGCCCAGGTGACGAAGACGTAGTACACGGTGGCGACGATCACCGTGCCCAAGATGGCCCGAGGGATCACGCGCAGCGGCTTCGCCGCCTCTTCTCCGAGGACGGCCGCCGCCTCGAAGCCGATGAAGCCCGTGAAGGCGAGCACACCTCCCAGGAAGAGCCCGTGGATCGTCGGCGCTTTCGACGGGTCGAGGGGCTGGGCCGACACGCCGCTCGCCCCGCCGTGGGCCAGGATGGCGACGCACAGTGCCAAGATGGCGGCCACCCCGATCACAGCGAACACCAGCTGGACCCTGGTGGACACCCGGATATCGACCATCGCCAGCAGGAGGATGACCGCAAGCAGCACCACGTACCAGGTGAACCAGCTGAGATGCAGGCTCGTGTTCGTGTCGAGCACTGTCGCGAGGAAGTCGCTCGAGATGATGAGGACGAACGAGATCCCGACCGCGTAGGCGATGGCGTACAGCCAGCCCCCGATGAAGCCGGCCTGGGGACCGAGCCCACGCACCGTGTACGCGTACAGCCCCCCCGCGTGCGCGATCCGCTTCGTGAACCGCACGATCACCGATGCCAGGCAGAGACTCCCGGCGCCGGCGATGAGGTACGCCCACGGCGTCGCCAGACCAGCCGACGCGGCGACGCCCGCGGGCGCTGCCGACACACCGAAGGCCAGTGCGAGCAGCGCGAGCGACTGGGCGACCGCGTCGGCGCTGCCCAGGACGCCTCGGCGGAGCCCGCCATGCGTTCCAGACGCGGTGCTCGTGCTCATCGCTCTCCTCCTACTGACTCTCGATCTACTGACTCTCGATCTACTGACTCTCGATCTACTGACTCTCGATCTACTGACTCTCGATCTCCCCGAAGTGTCTCTCCAGCGCATCGGCCCGCGACGTCGTCGACGAGCGCCAGGACACGCGCCGGTCCGCCGTTGGCGTTCCGGACCTTCAATGGGGCGCAGACGATGCGACACCGGGAAGGGAGCTCGGTCAAGGCGCGCAGGTTCTCGAGGATCACGCGCCCCGCGGAGAGCCAGATCCGGTGCAGCTCGTAGGTGACGCTGTCGACCGGGTCGGCCGACGGGCCGTCGAACCCGACCCCGGACACCCCGCGGTCGATGAGCATCGCGGAGGCCTCGGCGTCCGGGTAGCACCACCCTTGCCAGTAGTCGCCCGTCCCCCAGTTCCGATCGTTGCCCGAGCAGAAGAGGACGAGGTCGTTCGGCCTCACGTCGGCGATCTGCCCCTCGACGTCTCCCAGGGCGACTGAGCCCGGGGCGAGCGGACGGCAGTCGACGACCACTGCATCGGTCACAAGGCGAGTCAGCGGGATCTCGTCGAGCGTCGCGCCGCCCTCGATCTGGTGCGCAGGAGCGTCGATGTGCGTCCCGCTGTGGTTCGTGAACGTGTAGCGCGACATCGCGTACCCGTCACGCGCGACGGTCGCCAGGTCCGTGAACTCAGGGGGCGCAATCCCCTCCATCAGCGGCATCGCGTTCTCGTAGTGGTGTGAGCAGTCGACCACCCTCATGGTCTCACGCCCGTCGAGCCCACCGTGCGGAGCCCCTCTGCCTCAACGCGCTTCGTACCCCGCACGAGCTTGGAGCCTCCCCCCTCGCCGCCGCACCGGTGTGCGATTCATAGATGTGTGATCAACGATATGTCATGGTTCCGTCACAGTCAAGCCGTCTCGGGTCGCCCGCTCCAGGCTCCCGCTGAGAATATCGTCGGCGAACCCGCGAGCGACGGGCCGCGCTGTGCTCAACCTCCGCCGGCACCGCCAGCACCGCCAGCACCGCCAGCGCCCGAGTGCCGTCGGACACATCCTGGAGCTCCCTGCACGCCTGAGGGCCGGTAGCCCAGGAGCCAGCAGGCTTGGCTCTGCGGCACCCACTGCGCTCTTCCAATGCTTGAGGATCCGCAGCAGGTTACAAGGCGCGTCGC
>JAJYGM010000765.1 GCA_021785095.1 Actinomycetes bacterium | reverse complement strand
GACGACCGCGTGGCTGCGGCGCTTGGCCTGGGTGCCCTCGCCGGGGTCATTGACCACGAAGGGGTAGAACAGCGGCACGTCACCGAGCGCGGCGTCGGGCCAGCACCCGGCCGACAGGCCGACGGCCTTGCCGGGCAGCCACTCGAGGGTGCCGTGCTTGCCCAGGTGGACGATGGCGTCGGCACCCCACACCTCGTCGAGCCAGCGGTAGAAGGCGAGGTAGTGGTGGGCGGGGGGCAGCGACGGCGAGTGGTAGACGGCCACCGGGTCGTCGCCGTAGCCCCGGGGAGGTTGGATGGCGATGACCACGTTGCCGAGCTCCATGCCGCTGAACACGAGCTGGCCGTCGTGGACCCGGTGCCGGCCCGGGGGTGGGCCCCACACCGACTCGAGCTCCTCCCTGGCCGCGTCGGGCAGCGTGGCGAACCACCCGGCGTAGTCTCCGGCCGGCAGGCGACCGACGGCGATGGCGAGCTGCTCATCGGTGAGGTCGTCGGCGTCGTAGGTCAAGCCGTCGGCCAGCGCGGCCATCAAGGTGTCGCCGTCTTCGGGCCGGGCCGTCACCCGGTACCCGGCGGCCGCCAGCGCGTCGAGGATCACGAGCGCCGAGGCGGGGGTGTCCAGGCCGACCGCGTTGCCCAGCCGGCTCCGCCTCGTCGGGTAGGCGGACAGGACGATGGCCACCCGG
Source organism: Actinomycetes bacterium (assembly GCA_021785095.1). Next base: position 1,897 of record JAJYGM010000765.1, on the reverse strand, counting down.
CGCTCGGCGGGTGGCTTGGCGTGCAGGCCGGCCAGGCGCACGGCGAGACCCGCGACGCGCGCCGCGCGGTCGGGGATGCTGCGGTATGCCCGGACGCTGGTGCCGAGCTGGTCGCCGTCGTCGACGACCTCGCTGAAGGCGAAGGCGGGGGCGATGATGCGCCCGTCGAGCTCGGGGATGGCCACTCCCGAGGTGACGTCGTAGGGGCCGAGCCCCGCGTCGGACGCCGCCCACTCCTCGCTCGAACGTCCGGCGGAGGGGGCCTGGACGACCGGGATGTCCAGCTCCGCCAGCTCCGAGACGTCCCAGCCTTCGCCGTCGAGCCCCCCACGGGCACCGGTCGTACCGGCGGCGGCGGCCGCGCCGCCGGCGGCGAGGACCGTCGTGATGAGGGCTCGGGCCCCCTGGCGGGCGAGGAGCTCGACGATCGGCCTGGCGGCCCGGTCGCGCAGGGTGTAGCACCACAGCGCCAGTGGTCGCCCGCCCGCTGCGCTGACCGCGGCGCACAGATCGTCGACGAATTGCGTGTTGCCGGCGACGAGATGGGCCCGGTAGAAGACGATGCCGACCACCGGGCCCGTCGCCGCCGGGTCGGGCTGGCGCCAGACGCCGTGCTCGGCGATGGGGCTGGGCGCCTCGAAGCCCCACCCGTCGAAGCAGACGGTGTCGGCGACGAAGCGGAGCAGGTTCTCGAGGTTGGCCGGGCCTCCGTGCACCAGGTAGGCGAACGCCTCGGTGACCGTGGCGCTGGGCGCGGTCGACGCCGCGGTCAACTCGGCGTCGGGGACCGCCTCGCCGGCGAAGGCCAGCAGCGCCACGCCATGCTGGACACACTCGGCGCGTAGACGGTCGAAGCCTTCGGGCCAGGCCCGGCGGCCACCGAGGAGGCGGACCAGTACGAAGCGGGTGTCGTGCAGGTCGCCGATCGGGTCCGGCGCCCAGGTCGTGGCGGCGGTGACCGGCGGGAAGCCGTCCGGGAGGCTCTCGATCGCGGTGCGAAGCGCCAACAGGTCGGTGTCGGTGGACACGATGACGTGGATCCGACCTGGCCTCAGCTCGGCCGGCGCGCTCATGCCCGACCCTTTGGCCGGAGGCTGCAGCCTTCGCAGGTGCGCCCCCCTGACGTGCGATACCACAGGCAGCAGGCGGATCGCTGCCAACCCCAGTCGGTGCTGTCGGCGTCGAACCACCCGGTGCTCTCCAGCCACGGTGCGTGCTCGAGGAACTGGGCCGCCCGGCGGCGGATCGCTGCCTGCTCACCGGCGTCGCCCCGGTCGCGGGCTGAGCCCTCGACCGCGCGGAACGCGGCGGCGCAGGAGGCGGCGATGTTGGCCCAGACCAGGCGTTCCCCCAGACGCTCCCATGCCCGCACGGCGGAGACGAACGGGGCGAGGTGGGAGGCGAACGTGGCGTCGACCAGCGATTCGACGTCACCGGGTTCCCCCAGCGCGGCCGTCCGGAACCGCAGCGCTCGCGCCCGTCCGCCGGCGAGGCGGACCGAAGTGGCGACGGCGGCCGGTGAGGGCCAGGGCAGGCCGATGGCGAAGGCCGCCAGGCTCACCGAGGCAACGCGGTGGGCGTAGGACTGGACGAGCAGCGACGCCGCTACCTGGCGGTTTCCGGCAGCGGCGCCGTCGATGGCCGCCTCCAGGTCAAAAGCGGTGACGGCGTCACAGGCGCGCCAGCCATCCTCTGCCTCCGGCGGTTCGCCCACGGACGCCCGCAGGTGGTCCACCCGGGACTCGACGGCCGTCAGGACATCTTCGACGTGGACGGTCACCCGAGGCTTCCTTCGGCGAGGATCCGGTCGAGAGTCTTCATGTCGAGGTGCTCGGCGACGGCGTCGGCCAACCGGTCGATCCGCCGCTGGCGGGCGGCCTCGAAGGATCCGCCGTGG
>JAJYGM010000559.1 GCA_021785095.1 Actinomycetes bacterium | reverse complement strand
TTTCTCGCCTTCGTCCTCTCGACCGACGTCGTCGTGAAGATGCTCGGCGTCGGGCTCGCGGCGAGCGTTCTCGTGGACGCGACGGTCATCCGTCTCGTCGTCGTGCCGGCGACCATGACCCTCTTCGGGAGGGCCAACTGGTGGGTCCCGGCCTGGCTGGACCGCATCCTGCCCCACCTCGAGCCCTAGAACCTGCCCTCGACGCGCGAGGGCGGGGCTCGCCAACGTGCCAATAGGGTGAGACGCGGCCGTCGCAACGGCCGGAGAAGGCGAGGTGCCATAGTGAAAGAGCTCATCGGAGGACAGCTGCTTCTTCCAGCCTGGGAGAGGTGGGCGACTACTGTCGGTGTCCACGACGGCGACTATCACGGCGACTATGCGCGCCACTCCGAGCGCGTCCTTCGGCTCGCGGACGCCATGCACCACGAGCTCAGGCTCGCGAAAGGTGACCCCTTCGCTGTCTTGTCAGTGAACAGTCATCAGTACCTGGAGCTGTTCCACGCCGCATTCCTCGGCGCAGGGATCATCAACCCCTTGAACCTCCGACTCGCCCCCCGTGAGCTGCAGCTCATTCTCGCCGACTCTGAAGCCGAGGTCGTGTTCGTCGACGAGCTCTTCGCCGACCACCTCATGCGCGCCATAGCCCCGGTCCGAAGGGACCTTCCTTTGCGAAAGGTGGTCCTCATCGGCGGGGGCGACCACGGATGCGACATCACCTACTCCGATCTGATCGAGCTCGGCCACCCTCGCGTACCAGCTGAGCCAGAGGAGACCGACCCGGTCGTTCTCATGTACACCGGGGGGACGACAGGACTCCCCAAAGGTGCCCTCCTCGACCAGCGTGCCGAGATGCTCAACATCTACCACATCGCCATGACGGTGAACATCTACCCGGGACGGGTTCACCTCCACCAGATACCGATGTTCCACGCGGCATCCGTGGCCGGGATAGTCGGCATACCCGCGACGGGGGGCATCTCGGTGGTCCAGCCGCTCTTCGAGCCGGAGGAGTCGATGAGGCTGACCGAGGAGTACCAGGTCGATTGGACGGTAGTGGTTCCGACCATGCTCGCGATGATGCTGGACCACCCCCAGTTCCGTCCCGAGCGGTTCGACTCCCTCCGCGACCTCATCTACGGCGCGTCGCCAATGCCTCCGGGGCTCCTCGAGCGTCTCCGCCACGTTCTCCCTGACGTCGGGCTCTGGCAAGGGTACGGGATGACTGAGTGCTCGTCGGTGCTGACGTTTCTGACCGACAGTGACCATGTTGCCGGCGGCCCGCCCCTCCACTCGGCTGGGCGGCCGGTCCTCGGTGTCCAGCTCTCCATCAGGGACCGCGGCGACAATGTCGTCGGCCCCAACGAAGACGGGGAGGTCTGCGCCCGTTCGGGCAACTTGTTCCGGGAGTACTGGCGCCGACCGAAGGAGACCGAGGCCGCGACGCGCGGCGGCTGGTACCACACCGGCGACATAGGACACCTGGACGAGGCGGGTTTCTTGTACCTCGTCGATCGCTTGCACGACATGATCGTGAGCGGGGGCGAGAACGTCTACTCGATCGAGGTCGAGAACGCCCTCAGTACCCACCCGGCGGTGGCCGAGGTGGCGGTGATCGGTGTGCCGGACGAGACATGGGGCGAGCAGGTGCACGCGATCGTCGTGACGCACCCGGGATCGGCGGTCTCAGCCGAGGAGCTGCGCAACCATGCCCGCCGGACGATCGCCGGCTACAAGGTGCCAAAGTCCTTCGAGTTCCGCTCCGAGCCGCTCCCGCTCTCGGGCGCCCTCAAACCCCTGAAACGCGAGCTGCGCCAGCAGCACATCGAGCGTGCAGGGGCCGGCGATCAGGGGGCCGGCGATCAGGGGGCCGGCGATCAGGGGGCCGGCGCACCCTGAGCGACATTGGCGGCGCGCCTGCTTTGGCGGCTGGTCGTGTCATTGACGGCAGCAAGCTCGAAGGCTGTGTGCTCACGCAACTCGCCAACCTGGTCTCTTTCGAGCACGTCGCAAACCCAGTCCCAGTGCAGCGCGACCCACGCCCCTCGGGTCGGCACCGACTCGAGCGCGTAGCCTTTCTTGCGCCAGGCGACGGTCTCGCTGCGGGGAGGACCCAGGTGGAGCGAGCTTCCCGTCCAGCACAGACCTTGGCTCAGTACCCTCAGCTGGTCTCCCGCAACCTCAGCTACCTGCCCCCAGCGGATTCGGCACTTTTCGAGGATCCGCAGCGGCTCGGGAGAACGGCTGGACCTCAACAGAGCGACCCATGGGTAGACGGAGAACACATGGAAGTTGTGATTGGGGCTGGCACGAGGGTGAACGAGCTCCCCGACGGGGCGCGCGCCGGGGGTGAACGCGAGGCCAAGGCGGCGACCGAGGAAGTCGCCGAGCGCCGCTTCGGTGACAGAATCGAGGAGGGAATTGCCAACCCAGTAGGCCTCCACGACTCTCTCATCGAGTGGATCCACTATCTCGTTGGCGGCGGCTATCAGCTCCAGATAAGGCCATGCCGCTTCGAAACCCCTCGCCAATTCGCGCACACTCCCGCTCCCAGCGTCGCTTTCGCTGCCGATCGAGCTTGTCTCCAGCAACGTCTCGAAGCCTTCCGGCCCGCACAGCCCGAGCGCGCTCGGAGGGTAGGCGAAGCGAGCAAAAGCCCGCTCGCCCCTGTTCGCCCCGGGCGGCTCGAGCGACATCAGAGCCCCCGCCGCTCCGTCAAGCCCGTCAGCCCGTAGGCCCTGACCAGATCACGGGCCTCCTCGTCTGCCAGCACCTCTACCGCCATACCGACATGGATGCGCAGCCAGTCTCCCCGCACCACCTCGATGCCGTCGAGCACGAGGAGCGCCGTCGAGATACGCCGGTAGACGCCACCGACGTCCGCGATCACGACGCCACTGTCGGATCCCTCGGCGTCAACGACCTGGCCGACACGTTCGATGCACATCAGTGGCGAGCCCCCTCCATCATTTCTGAGCCTCCTGGCACGGTAGGGGTGTCGCGCCAGTGGCCGGTGTCGCGCGAGTGGCCGGCGTCGCGCGAGTGGCCGGCGTCGCGAGAGCACTCGCTATGCGGGGGAGCTCGCGGACAAGGCTGTCAAGGGCGACACTTACCTTCGGTGACAGACCGACACCATCGCTCGTGTCCTCAACCTCGATCCCGAAGAAGACAAGCTGATCAGGCAGCCGGTCAAGAGCTCGACCCAGCTCGACCGCCTCCACGATCCCCGAGCCATGGGTGCTGAGCACCGCCGGAGGTGGACCCGCTCGCCAGCTGCCGCGCTGGCAATCGAAGCGGTGGAGCCCGCCAGGCAACCCGCCTGAGTCGACCGCGTCAACAAGGAGCACGCAGCCGCGCCCAGACCACCGCTGGACTAGAGCTGCCGGCTCCCCTGTCTCCTCCACAATCTCGAGCCGGTCCTCGCCGGCAAGTCGCAGCCGCTCTATCAAAGCGGGACCGAGGCCGTCGTCGTGCCTGTACGGGTTGCCGATACCGATGACCAATGGCCTGGTCATGGCTACAGCCTTACTACCCGTAGGTCGAGGAAGTGGGTAGAGCAGGAGATACATGGGTCATAGTTACGGATCGTCTGCTCGCAGCGCGCCGTCAGTGTCTCGTCGTCCAGATCGAGGTTGGCTTCGACGACATGAGCCAGGTCGTGCTCGATTGCTCGCTGGTTCTGCGAGGTTGGTGGCACGATCGTCGCGGAAGTGATAATCCCCTCGCTGTCGATCTCATAGCGGTGATAGAGGAGCCCGCGGGGCGCTTCGCTGGCGCCATGTCCGACACCTGATCGAGGCATCACGGGAACAGCCGGCTCGCTCGGTGGGCTGTACTCACCGATGAGTCGGAGAGCCTCCTCGCAGGCGGCGACCACCTCGACGGCTCGCACGATAATGCTCTTGAACGGGTTGCGACACTCACCCCGAAGTCCCGCATCCGCGGCAGCCGCCCGCGCGAGGGGAGGCAGGAGAGCCTGATTGAGGCTGTAGCGGGCGAGCGGCCCGACGGCATACTCGCCGGTGTCGAGGCGGCCGTGCAGAGCCGTGCTGTGGGCGACATGCTCCTCGTGCACATGGGCGGAGAACTGAGGCACGCTAAACTGCGCCCGACCGCTCACAGAGCCGATGCGCGAGCCCATGAATGGGTAATGGTCTTCCCCGGCAAGCGCCAGCAGGTCCCAGTCCCCCTCGTAGTCAGGCATGGGAAATCCAGCCACCCACTCGACGGTGTCGAGCGCGGCTTGGCGCGCCCACTCGAGCTCGGGGACGAGCTCTGCCAGCTCCGACACCGTCGGGACACGGTAGAAGCCGCCGACGCGCACGTTGATCGGGTGGATAGCCCGCCCGCCGATGACTTCGAGGAGGCGGTTGCCGAGCTTCTTCAATCGAAGCCCTCGCTCCACGATTCCCCGGTGGTCCTGGGCCATCGCGATCGCCCCCGCGTAGCCGAGGAAGTCGGGTGCGTGCAGCATGTAGATATGGAGCACGTGGCTCTCGATCCACTCGCCGCAGTACAGGATATGGCGCAGAGCCGCTAATTGCCCGTCCACGACGACACCGCAGGCATCCTCTATGGCCAGACAAGAGCTCATCTGATAGGCGACGGGGCAGATGCCACAGATGCGTGCCGTGATATCTGGTGGTTCGGTATAGCTGCGGCCGCGCAGGAAGGCCTCGAAGAAGCGCGGAGGCTCGTAGATGTTGAGCTCGACCGTGGTGAGCTCGCCGTCTGTGATCGTGACGTGCAGCGCTCCTTCGCCCTCGACTCGGGCCAGCGCCTGAACGTCGAGCTGCCGCGTCCCGTTTCGATGTGTCATGACGTCGCCCGCGGGGAGCCAACCGCTGCGTGCTCGGAGCCAGGTATGTCGCGAAAGCCTGGCGCGTTCGCGTTGAAGGTGCGAAAGACCCTCCCGATCGCCCGATCAGACACCGGGAGGGAGCGCAGGAGCTGGACGAACGCCGTCGTGCTCACCGTGTCCGCCGGGCCGTAGCAGCCATAGCATCCCCGGTCGAACGCCGGGCAGATCGCACCACAGCCAGCGTGGGTGACCGGACCAAGGCACGCGGTCCCATGCGCCACCATCACACACGTAGTACCTCGCGCTTTGCACTCCACGCACACAGAGGAGGACGGAAGACGCGGACGGCGCCCGAGCAGGAACGAGGAGATGACGTGCAACAGCTGACTCTTGTTGACCGGGCATCCGCGTAGCTCGTAGTCGACAGCGACATGATCTGATATCGGCGTAGAGGTGCTGAGAGTCTCGATGTAGTCTGGTCGCGCGTACACGACGGAGACGTACTCGCCCACGTCGGCGAAATTGCGAAGGGCCTGTATTCCCCCCGCCGTAGCACACGCGCCAATCGATATGAGCACGTTGGACCCCTCGCGGATATGAGCGATGCGCTCGATGTCGGACGCGGTGGAGACAGAGCCTTCGACGATCGAGAGATCATAGGGGCCGGCAACGGTCGCGCTGGAAGCCTCGAGGAAGTGGGCGAGCTCGACTGCGCCGGCCACAGCGAGCAACTCGTCCTCGCAGTCGAGCAGGCTCAACTGACAGCCGTCGCAGGACGCAAACTTCCAGACGGCAACCTTGGGCACGGCCGCAGTCACAGCTCACGAACCTCTAGCAGAGGGCGGGCGACTTCCCATGTCAGGACAGGGCCGTCGCGGCAGAGAAAGTAACCGGCCAGCTGGCAGTGGCCACACTGGCCCACAGCGCACTGCATGTTCCGCTCCAGCGACACTTGAATGGCCTCCGGCGCCACGCCGCGCTCGATGAGGTTGAGGGCTACAAAACGCATCATCACCTCTGGTCCACACACCATCACCACTGTCCTGCCCGGGTCGATCTCCAGCCGCGGCAGCTCGTTCGTCACGATCCCTATGCTCCCGTGCCAGTCCCGCGACGGACGGTCGACGATGGTGCGCACTGTTATGGCACGGTCTCGCCACCAGCTGTCGAGCTCCGGGCGGAAGAGCAGCTCGGCTGCGCTGCGGGCTCCTACGACGAGAGCCACACGACCGAAATCGGAGCGGCTCGCGAGGATCGTGTGAACCACCGGGCGCAGGGGAGCAAGTCCGATCCCGCCGCCGACGACGATGAGATCCTGACCTCGTGCTGTGTCGATATCCCACCCTCGCCCAAAGGGACCCCGCACTCCGACAACGTCACCTGGCTGCTTCGCGCACAGAGCTTTGGTGACGCCGCCGACGTCGCGAACGGTGTGCACGAGGGCACCGTCGAGTCCCGACTGGCTGGCCGAGATCGGAGCCTCTCCGACGCCCCAGGACCACAGCATGTTGAACTGCCCGGGCGCGATCGGCACGAGCCCCTGGGCGGCTCCCGGCTCCGCGGCTCCCGGCTGGGCGGCTCCCGTCTGGCCGATTCCCACCTGGGCGGCTCCCGGCTCCGCGGCTCCCGGCTGGGCGGCTCCCGGCTGGGCGGCTCCCACCTGGCGCGGCGGCTCGAGAGTGATGGTCATCGTCGAGGCCATCTCCCTCTTCGCGCTCGTCACCGTGTACAGGACGGGGCGCATCGCATCGTACGAGGTCGGAGCACCTCGATCGGCAACGTCAGTCATCACTCTCGCCAAACAGGTCGAGGAGGCGCATGCGTGCCGAGTCGATCCTTTCCTCCATGATCGTCGCGACAGAGGTCATCAGGCGAAAGCCTGCTGCGGGATCCTCCTCCAGGTAAGGAAGGATGCAGTCGGCATGCAGCTCTATCGCCCGCACCTGCTCGAGGGCGATGGCGTCGAAGTGCCAACGGTACGGAGGCAGTACCCACGACCAGCCCATGATGTCTCCCCTGTGGAGGGTTTCGAGGGAGACAAGTCCCCTGCTTGGTACGTGCACACCGACGCTGACCCGACCCGTTCGGATGGCAAAGAAGCTCCTGGCAGGAGTGCCCTCGGTGCAAACCGTGACACCTTTCTCGAAGATGACGTTGTTCGAGCATTCGGCCAGGCGCCTCCGTAGCTCATCGGGGAACTTCTCGAAGAAACGGTGATGGGCGAGCTCCTCAGGCATAGTGATCGGTCTCATCTGCTATGTCCCTTTTCCCCTGTCTCGGCGGTCCCCTCCTCGAGGGGAACCGACTTGGATGCCCGGATCGCGCGCACCTCTTCGGTGATGTCGATGCCGACCGGGCAGAACGTGATGCACCGGCCGCAGCCGACGCAGCCCGACACGCCGAACTGGTCCCACCACGTCGAGAGCTTGTGCGTCATCCATTGGCGGTAACGAGCCTTCGTCGAGACCCTCACGGAGCCGCCGTGCAAGTAGGAGTGGTCGAGTTGAAAGCACGAAGCCCACTCCCTCACACGCTCGTCGACCCCGGCGGCGACATCCGGCTGGTCGCTCACGTCCGCGCAAAAACAGGTGGGACAGGCCATGGTGCAGTTCCCGCAGGACAGGCACCTTCGAGCTACGTCGTCCCAGCGCGGGTCCTCTGCAGCCTCGCGCAGCCGCGCGGGAAGATCCTCGGTATCCATCGATCGTCCCATGGAGGCGATCGCTCCGTCTCGTACGGCAGTGGCGCTCGCGAGATCCCTGTCGGTCGCGACGGCCAGGTTCATCCGGGCGGCGATGGCCCTCCCACGGTCGGTCGTCGCGTGCACGAGAAAGCGATGCTGGTCAGGCAGAGCGGGGTCGAGCTCGGTCAAGCTCAGATCGGCGCGCTCGCCGATGGCGGGGCCCGTCCCCATCGAGGTGCAAAAGCAAGTAGACGCGGGATCGCTGCAGTTGATGCCTATGAACAGGATCCCTTCACGTTTCGCACCGTAGACTGGATCGGCGCTCCGCCTCGGGCTCCCGCTCCCGCTCCCGGCCGCGCTTCCGCAGAACACCCTGTCCTGCACGGCGATAGCTGCCAGGTCACAGCCGCGGATGCCGAGGAAGGCACGCCGCCGGCGCACGTGCTCTCCCGGTTCGAACACCACGCCGTCTCCGTCACGTCGAGACCGCCACAGCACCGCGCGGGGCTCGAACAGATGACGCTTCCAGGTGCCCGCCGGTGCGGCAAAACCGAAGTAAGCGCCATCGCCGCGTTCTACGAGCCTGTAGCTCCCTGGCTCCTGGGCATCGCCCCAGCCACGCGGCAGCTGGCTGGGCTGGGTGATCGCCTCGATGACGATGGCGCCGTCATGCACGGTCGGCCCCAGTACCTCATAGCCGTCATCGGCCAGCACGCCGAAGAGCGCCCCGAGGTCGTCCGCGGCCATGACAAGTGGCCGGTTGGACACCTCCGAGCACTCCGGCACGAGCTAAGCGTCTCTTATCCGGTGACCAACTACAAGGGCCAGATGGCCCTAGCCGCCAGGGCTGGCGCACGTCATCGTGGAGGCTCGGCTGTAGGGTCCCATCACAGCGCACCGTGATGGGGACAACGCTGGGCCGGCGGGCAGAGGGAGGACCACGCTCATGACCATGGAACAGAACGAGCGAGGTGGGGCACTCAGGTCCCTGGTGGGTGACGGGGAGCTAGTACCGTGCGTCGACGGCACGGAGCGGCCGTACCTCTCGTGCGACACCGCAGCCTCGACAGCGGCACTTCGCGCGGTGCTCGAGCGCGTCAACGACTTCATCCCGTGGTATTCCAGCGTGCACCGCGGGGCTGGTTACAAGTCGCAACGATCGACCGACGCTTACGAGAACGCCCGCGAGGCGGCTCTCATGTTCGCCGGACGGCAGACCGGTGACGACATCGCCATCATCTGTCGCAACACGACCGAAGCCATCAATCACCTCACCTACCGGCTCCGGCTGGAGAAATCCGACGTGGTCCTCACTACCGTCGTCGAACACCACGCCAACATGCTGCCCTGGGCACGGGCCGCCTCCTGCCGATATGTCGAGTGCGGCCGAGACGGCACGTTCGAAACATCCGACGTCGTCAAGGCACTCGGCGAGCGGCCGACGCCGCGTCTTCTCGCGATAACGGGCGCCTCCAACATCACCGGCTGGATGCCCCCGATCGACGAGGTGGTGGCCGAGGCGCACGCCCGCGCGGTCCCGGTCCTAGTCGATGCGGCCCAGCTGGCGCCCCACCGGAGGCTTCCCACCACTCCGGATTACATCGCCTGGAGCGGGCACAAGATGTACGCCCCCTTCGGAGCAGGCATCCTCGTCGGGCCGCGAGCGCTCTTCAGCGACGGCGACCCCTTCCTTGCGGGTGGGGGGGCTATCGACCTCGTCGATCTGGACGAGGTCGTATGGACCGCGCCCCCTGAGCGGGAAGAGGCCGGCTCGCCAAATGTCGTCGGCGCGGTGGCCCTGCACGCGGCCATCGACGAGATCGAGGGGCTCGGCTGGAGCGCTCTCACAGCTCACGACATCGAGCTGGCACGCTTGCTCCGCCAGGGCCTGGCAGCCATCCCGGGCGTGCGGCTGCTCGGTCCCGACACCTCGATCGACACCCTGCCCGCGGCCACCTTCACGATCGACGGCCTGCCTCATGCCCTCGTGGCGGCCCGCCTGTCGGCAGAGCACGGTATCGGCGTGCGCCACGGGTGCTTCTGTGCTCACCCATACCTGACGCGCCTGCTCGGGCTCGGACGCGCAGAAGTGGCGGAGTTTCGGGAACAGGTGCTGCGCGGCGACCGGAGCAAGATGCCCGGCGCGGTACGTGCCAGCCTCGGGATCAACAACTCGCCAGCCGATGTCGACCGCCTCTGCGCCGCCGTCTCAGGCCTGGCGGCTGGCGAAGCGGCGCCTGTCAGCTATGTGCAGGATCAGAGCACCGGCGACTTCAGCCCCGACACTGCGGCAGCTCCGTGGCTCTCGGGATCGAGACGGCAGGGCTCGTCCTGCTCGCCCGGTTAGGCGCGCCAGTCCCGGGAGCTCCTTTCACCGACAGCGCCGCCACGTAGGCGGAGGCGCCGTCGAGGGAGCCGGGGGCCGAACCACCGCCGGAGCCGGAGCCGGAGCCGGAGCCGAGACTCAGGTCGTGCACCGACCACTGATCCGCTCCGCCCGCTGGCAACGACAGCCCGGACAGCTCGCGATCGATCCGGACAAGGTCCAGGGAAGTGTCTACGGCGGACCACGGAGCTGCCAGCCCCACGCCTACTGCCTTCAAGAATGCCTCCTTGCGTACCCATGTCCTGTAGAAGGCTCGTCGCCGCTCGCGGTCCTCGAGTGCGGCGAGCACCTCCTTCTCTGCCCCTGAGAGGAAACGCCGCCCCAGCCTGCGCAGGTCTACGCCGGCCACACACTCCTGCACGTCGATGCCGACATCGCGGCCCGATGAGATCACGTAGAGGACCAGCTCCCCTGATCGCGACAGGTTGAAACGCACCCGCTCAGGCCCGGCGTGCGCCAGCTCGGGCTTGCCGGTGGCACTTTGCCGGTAGCTGACCTCAACAGGCGCGACCGCGAGGCGAGCCGCCAGGAGTTGCCGTAGCCAGACACGGCTCTCGAGGTAGCGCCACCGATCCCCATCCGAGCTGATCCGTCCCGACCTCTCGATCTCCTCGGGAGACAGCTGCGCGACGCCATCGGCCCGGTCTCTCGCCTCGCTCGCGCCGGTGGTTCCCCCCGCCGGAGCCGCCGCAGCCTCGCCAGCACGTCGAGCCAGTGCCAGGCACCACACCTCTACGGCCCCTTCCTCGCCGACACCAGCCGGCAGGCTCAGGGCGCGCGGCGCGCTCGTTGCCTGCGGCACCGGTTGCTGAGATGTCACTCGTCGGCGCGGGTCGGGCTCGGGCTCGGGCTCGGGCTCGGTCCGGCCAGCACGCCTTCCCTCGACATGCGCGCGAGACCCCGCTGCACCTGCGCGAGTCGCGAGAACCGCTCGAACGCGAGCCCGCTGCTCTCGCACCAATGCGCCAGCTTGCCAGTCGCAAACACCACGTCTGCGACCGATGCCGCCAACATGTCACTCGTGCCGTCGCCAACGAGCACCGTCGCTCGTCCCCGGGCACGGGCGTCGCGGATTGGTGATCGTTTGCATGCCCCGCAGGCAGCGCACTCACAGCTCAGATCCCCGTTCGGGAAGCCCACCTCCCAGGAATCCCATTCGATGCAGTTCGTGATAACCGGGATGCCCACCTCGGCTCCCACTGCCTCAGCACGAAACCCGAACCCGTCGGACAGGATGCACACCTCGGCTCCGGAACCTCGCAGGTACTCGACAAGCGGACCGAAGCCTTCGTCCAGTGGGACCTCCGCGACTACTGCCTCCGCGAGAGCGCGGTCGTGCGGGAGGGTCGCCCACTCGCCTGCCATACATTGCCTGCTGCCGATCTCGCCGGCCACGTAGCGGTCCTCGATCTCGTGCCACTCGGGCGATGCAAGCCGTTCGAGCAAGTAGAGCCCGGTGTCCTCGAGCGTGATCGTGCCGTCGAAGTCCAGGAACACTGACGCCAGAGCGAGGTCGATGCCGGACGACCGACTTTCGGGCGCACAGCCGCCGAGACTTCCGCATACTCGTTCCTGCATGGCAGTGACGGTAGACGAGAAAGGCCATGCCGTCGGGCACCCAAGTGCTGTGGCACGTAGTCTGCCGATATGGCGACCACGAAGCGATCTGAGTCCATCTCGACAGCCGACGGAGACTACGACGGCCTCCTCGTCGTCCCGGAACACCCCAACGGAGCAGGCATCCTGCTCTTGCAAGAGATCTTCGGCGTGAGCGAGTTCATCCGCGACCGGGCTTTGGCCCTTGGTGAAGAGGGCTATGTCGTGCTCTGCCCCGACGTGTTCTGGCGCGTGGAACGGAATGTCGACTGCCCGCACGACGATGAGGGTCTGAAGCGCGCCTTCGGCGTGGCGCAGCGCTTCGCCGAAATTGATCCCGCCATCACCGCCGCAGACCTCACGGCCGCTCTCGATCACCTGAAACGCGTTCCTGAGGTGTCCGGGCTCGTCGCCGTCCTCGGCTACTGCCTGGGTGGGCGCCTCGCCTACGAGCTCGCGGTCGCCGGTGATCCCGCCTGCTGTGTTTCGTACTACGGAAGCGGCATAGCTGCGCAACTCGACAGCGCGCACAAGATATCCTGCCCCTTGCTCTTCCACTTCGGTGGCAAGGATCCATACATTCCGGCCGCGGAGGTCGATCAGATCCGCGAAGCATTCGCCGGTCGAGGTGACGTCGAATTCGACGTCCAGGAGGACGCCGGCCACGCCTTCGAGAACAGCTTCTCGGCGCAGTTCTCGAACCCGGAAGCGACAGCCAAGTCCTGGCCGATCACAGTCGCATGGCTTGCCCGATGCCTGATCGGAGACCAACGCCGCTCTGCAGGCACGTGACGGGGCCGGGGCTGGGGCCGGGGCCGGGGCCGGGGCTGGGGCCGGGGCCGGGGCCGGGGCCGGGGCCGCCATTTTGGGCGAACCTCGTGCCTGAAGTGACCGGACAGGGGGGTCGCCGGTCACTTTCGGCACACAGTTCCGGCCCGGCCAGCCGCTGCGGTCACTTTCGGCACACAGTTCCGGCCCGGCCAGCCGCCGCGGTCACTTTCGGCACACGGTTCGGAGCCGGCCAGCCGCTAGATCCCGCATGATTTGACAACTGCAGTACTGATCGCTTGATATATCTGTCAATCATGCGGATTGGCGACTTCTCTCGGCCCCGCATCGGGTGGCGCCGGCAACGCGCCGCTGAGGCAGCGAAGGGGACAGCCGCGGGGGCGGGGACGGTGCAAGCCGCGGGGGCGGGGACGGTGCAAGCCGCGGGGGCGG
>JAJYGM010000798.1 GCA_021785095.1 Actinomycetes bacterium | reverse complement strand
CGGCGCGACGGCGGCGCGCCCGGACCCCGGCTGGGTCGCGAGGAGAAGAGGACTTCCAGCATCGCGTCCCTGTCGTCAGGCGTGATCTCCCCGCGACCGAGGAGGTCGTCGACCGCGGCACGACGCGCCGCCGCCATGGCGGCCCTGGAAGCCGCCTGACGCTGCTCGGGCGAGGGCCCTCTCGAGGTGCCGCCACTGTGCTCGGAAGGCCCCGACGCGAACAGCCAGACGGCGAGAAGCACGAGCAGCACACCGCCGCCGAGCGTGATCATGACCAGCCTCCGGTGAGGGGGACCGATGGGGCCGCCATTCGGCGCGCTTCCTTCGCTCGCGGTGAATCACCCATTGTGGGCCTCCCCATCCACACGCTCGGAGTAGGGGGGAAGGTCGGTCGCGAGGTGCCGGTGCGCTTCCCGGAAGCGGACGAAATCGGCGGGCTCGATTTGAAACACCCGGCGGGCGCCCGTATCCCAGGCATAGGCCCGGAGCCACCCGGCCTCGATCTGGCGCTCCACCCACCGCACGCTCATGCCAACGGCGGCTGCCACCTCGGATGAGGACATCATCGGCCTGTCCATACGTGTATCTCCTTGCGGCGGCCTGCAGGGGCGATCGCCAGGCCCGCGGCGCGGCGACGCCCATGGACCCTCGGCGCGCAGGGAGGACGCGTCAAGGATCCGGCCGCCCCGAGCGTGATAGGCGCACGGACCGCCCTGAACGTGCCATGCGCTCGGTCAGGCGCGGGGTCCGTCCACCGAGTGATCACACGAAGGACGCGCACGAGCCGCCGCGGGCGACGCCAGGCTCTTGCGGGAGGAGCGCGTCCTGGAGTAGCTCCAAGGAGCACCCCGGTCACCAGTGGTCCGGCACAGGATGAGGCGACGCGCGATGACCGATTTCTCGAGCCTGATCGCTCTCGGCATCGTCCTCGCCGTCGCCGTGTTCGCCTGGTCGCGACCGACGGAGACGGACGAGGCCGTCGTCGTGCCGTCCCGCGTGATCGTCGAAGAGCTCGACGCCGAGGGGCGGGTGACGCGCCGCGTCGTGCTGTAGGACGACGGTGGACCCCTATCTCGTCCTCGGCGTCCCACCCGGTGCGAGCCCGGACCAAATCCGAGCGGCCTACCATCGCCTCGCGCGCGCGCACCACCCGGACGTCGGTGGCAGGACAGCGAGGATGGTCGGGATCAACGCTGCGTACGAGGCAATCCGCCGGGGCGCCCCCGCGACGCCGCGCAGCACGCCTGAGCGACCGCGAGCGCCATCCCCACCACAGGCCGCTGCGACGCAGGCCGCAGCCCCCTCGTGGGCCACAACTCCACCGCCAGGCGCAGCCTTCCCAGCGCCGATCCGAGCCGAGTGGCTAGAGCACCTCGAAGCGCTCGGGTGGCTCGTCCTGCTCGCCGGCGCCGCCGCGCTCGTGCGGGTCGTCGTGGTCGTTCTCGGGCCTCCGTTGGACACCTCGTGGTTCCTGCAGGTGTGGGCGGCCGTCACGCTCGCGTGGCTCGGACACGAGCGGCTGGCCTCGCATTGACGCTCGGAGGGTGCAGCTCGAAATTGCGCTGATAGGTACTGTGGGTGGATCCGGAGTATGCGGTGCATGTCGTAAACGATTGGGATTGACGAATCAGCGGTCTGCTCCAAGGCTCTTGTATGGACGAGCCGCGCAGCACCAGCACCGAGGACCCTATGGTCCTCACAGTGCCCGAGGCGGCCCGCAAGCTCAAGATCGGCCAGACACTGGCCTACGAGATGGTCGCGGACGGACGCCTTCCCAAGATCTTCGGTCTGGGTCGCATGATCCGGATCCCCGCCGTTGCGATCGACGAGTGGGTACGCGACAATCGATCCGATGGTAACCAGGGCGCCCGGGCGTCGGCCCTCCGAGCCGACGCCACACAAGGGTCCCGGTGGGCGGTATTGGGTCCGCGTGGAACTGCCGCGCATGCCAGGGCAGCGTCGCAGGCGCAAGCCGCTCTACGGCCCGACGCCCGAAGCGGCACTGGTCGCCTGGCGGGAGTGGATCAAATCCGGCGCCCGCGCCCCTGACGACGATCTCACCGTCAGGGAGATCTTCGATCGCTGGCTCGATTGGCTCGAGCCGAACGGGCCGGAGAGTCGGCTCGAAATGTCCACCTGGATCGGGTACGAGACGCACGGGCGTCTGCACATCAATCCGTGGCTGGGCCAGACGCGCGCGAGCCAGCTCACGGTCGACGACGTGGAGAACTGGCTCCTCATCCTCAAGGCCGGCGGCGAGCGGGCGAATGGGGCCGCCTTCAAGCCCATGTCCGCGGCGATGCGACGCAAGGTCTTGACCTCGCTGCGCCAGGTGCTGAATTGGGCCAGCGCGCGCGATCTTGTGGACCGCAATGTCGCCACCGCCGCCGGGCTGCCTCGTAAGGGCATCGCGAAGCGCTGGAAACCGCTCGAGACGAGCGAAACGAAGATGATCCTCAACGCGCTGGAGAGTCACCGGCTGCGGGTCATGTTCCTGTTCGCCTTGATGCTCGGACCACGCCTCGGAGAGCTCGAGGCATTGTGGTGGACCGACCTGGATCGCGAGAAGCGCACGGTCGAGATCG
>JAJYGM010000455.1 GCA_021785095.1 Actinomycetes bacterium | reverse complement strand
CGGGACGACCACCGGGGACCCGAAGGTCGGGCCGCCCGCCTTCACCGGCCACCCGGGCATCGTCTTGCCGGTCCTCGCGTTGAACGCGAAGACCTCGTCCTCGGCCGGCTGGGTGACGCGGTTCGAAGCGTGGTACCAGGAGGTACCGACGACGACGACCGGCGTCGTGCCGAACGTCGTCACCGCCGGGCTCGACCAGACGGTCTCTTTGAGGCAGCGCTCCCAGATGAGGTGGGGCGAGCCGCTCTCGTAGCGGTAGTCGGAGACCCAGCCGCTCCAGCACTTCGTGCCGCCGCTCGGCCCGCTCCACCCGCTGGCGTCGCCACCCTCGATGATGTCCATCTTCCCCGAGTGGGTCGTGTCGACGAGCGCCGGGGATGACCAGATGGTGTCAGCCCGGTTGACCGGGAAGCCGTGCAAGGGCTTGCCTGACGGGGTCAGCGCGTAGAGGCGGTGGTTGTACGAGCCGAAGACGATGTCCTGCTGACCACTCCCGGTGACGTCGCCGATCGCCGGCGTGGCGAACACCTCCTTTGAGTAGGTCGACCCGGAATAGTCGGTGCGGAAGCGGAAGCGCACGGACCCGTTCGCGTTCCAGGCCATGACGCCGCCGTACTGGTCCTTCACGTAGAGGCTGCCGAGTCCGACCACGATGCTCGGCTCCCTGGCTGGCCCGTTCAGGTAGGCGATCGCCGGGCTCGAGTCGATGGCGGTGGCCGTCGAACCGACGAGGTCCGCCTTCTCGGGCCATCCCGGCATCTCGCGCCCCGTCAGGGCGTTCACGACGTAGACCCAGCCCGACAGCGAGGCGTCGACGACGACCTTCACGCCGTCGATCGTCCCGGCGACCGGCGAGGTGAATCCCTGCCCGCCGATGTGACACCCGACGACCCACCGGGGGTAGCCGAACGCCGTCTGCTTGGAGGACGGACAGCTCGAGGCGGTCAACTCGTACGCCTGGGCGGACGGGCGGTGCGTGCGTCCGCCCGGCAGCGCGGTCACGAGCGTGGTCACCCCCAATGCGGCGGTGGCGACGAGGACGAGGATCCGTCGGCGCGCGCGCGTCCCACCTGCAGAGCCTGCTCTTGCCCCCATGGCGCCAATCATAGGACTGCTGGCGCCCGTCCGCCGGAGCAACCGCACGCGCTCGCCTCGCCGTGCTCGGGTGCATCCTTTAGGCGAGCGGCGCGCCGATAACATCCTCGCCGTGGCAAAACTGGCATTCGTGACCCCGCGCTACGGCGCGGGCGTGCTCGGCGGTTCTGAGGCGCAGGTGAGGGACGAGGCTCGCGGCCTCGCCGCCCGGGGGCACGATGTCGAGGTGCTCACCACGTGTGCCAAGAGCCACGTGACGTGGGAGAACGAGTGGCCAGCCGGTGTCACGGTCGAGGAAGGCGTGCGCGTGCGGCGCTTCGAGACGGTGCCGTGGGGCGACCCGTCGCTGTGGATCTCGCTGGAGCGTCGGATCGTCGACGGAGACCGGCTGGAGGAGGCCGAGGAGCTCGCCTGGGTGAACAGCCGCCTCAGGGTGCCGGACCTTTACTTCCACATCGCCGAGGCCGGGCACGGCTACGACGCCCTCATCTTCTCGCCGTATCTGTTCTGGAACACCCTGTACTGCATCGGCCTCGTGCCCGAGCGCTCCATTCTCGTGCCGTGCCTGCACGACGAGTCGTACGCCTACACCGGCTCGGTCCGGGCGGCGCTGGCCGGCGTGGCCGAGGTCTGGTTCCTGTCAGAGCCCGAGCACCAGTTGGCCCACCGCCTCGCTCCCCTTCCCTCGCACCAGGTGGTCGGCTCGGCCGTGCACGTCCCCGAGCACTACGACCCGCTCGGGTTCAAAGAGCGCCACGGTCTCGAGCGCCCCTTCGCTCTCTGCGCCGGTCGACGCGAGGAGGGCAAGGGCTGGCCGCAAGCGGTCCGTGGCTTCGCGTCGGCCATCATCCGCCACGGGCTCCAGCTCGATCTCGTGAGCATCGGGGGCGGTGACCCGAACATCCCGCCCGGGCTCGAGTCCCGGATCATCGACCTCGGCTACCTCGAGGACGACGAGGTCGCGAACGCGTTCGCAGCCGCCGAGGCCTACATCCAGCCCAGCCCGAACGAGAGCTTCTCGCGCACCACCATGGAGAGCTGGCTGGCCGGCACGGTCGTGATCGCCAACATGGCGAGCGACGTGGTCTCCTGGCACTGCGAGCGCTCGGGGGGCGGGCTCGTCTACGGCGACGAGATCGAGATGGGCGAGTGCCTGAGGATGGTCGCCGAGGCGCCGAAGCTCGCGAGCGAGCTGGCGGCGCGCGGGAGGGAGTACGTGCTGGCCAACTACACCTGGCCCCGGGTCCTCGACGGCATGGAGGCGGCGCTGGAGAGGTTCCGATGAGGGTTCTCGTGGTAGGCAGCGTCCCTCCGCCGGCCAACCCCCGCTCGGCATCGCTGCTCGCCGAGGTCATCGGCTACCGCCGCCAGGGCGCGGCCGTCGAGGTGCTCGCCCCGCCAGGGCTGTCGGTGGCGCACCGCTATCTCGTGACCTCCGGACCGCTGGCGGCACTCGAGATCGCCAAGGCCGCCCAGGGCATCGACGTGCTG
>JAJYGM010000412.1 GCA_021785095.1 Actinomycetes bacterium | reverse complement strand
CGCGCCGTCGTCCCTGGACCGCCGCCTGGTCGACGCGCAGGAGGCCCGACGGATCCTCGACCGGCTCTACGGCTACGAAGTCTCGCCCGTCCTGTGGCGCAAGGTGATGCCGCGGCTGTCGGCCGGGCGGGTGCAGAGCGTCGCCACGCGCATTGTCGTCGAGCGCGAGCGAGCCCGCATGAGGTTCCGCTCCGCGGCCTGGTGGGGCGTCGAGGGAACCTTCGTCGAGGTGGAGCCCGCCGCGCACGGGGGGCCGCCGCAGTTCGCAGCGACTCTCGTCGCGCTCGGCGGGGTGCCGATCGCGACCGGGCGGGACTTCGACGAGCAGGGCAAGGTGGCCGGCGACAGGGTGCGCGTGCTCGCCGAGGCCGACGCCCGGGCGCTGGCGGAGGGACTCACCGGGAAGACCTTCACGGTCCGGTCGGTGACCGAACGGCCGTTCCGGCGGGCGCCCGCGGCGCCGTTCATCACCTCGACGCTGCAGCAGGAGGCCGGCCGGAAGCTCCGCTTCAGCGCGCAGCGCGCCATGCAGGTTGCGCAGCGCCTCTACGAGCAGGGCTGGATCACCTACATGCGCACGGACTCGACGACGCTGTCGGACGAGGCGCTGGCCGCCGCCCGCGCCCAGGCCACCGCCCTCTACGGCGCCGAGTTCGTCCCGCCCGAACCGCGCCGGTACGAACGCAGGGTGAAGAACGCGCAGGAGGCGCACGAGGCGATCCGCCCTGCCGGCGACGTCTTCCGCACGCCGGACGAAGCGGCGCAGACCCTGCACGGCGACGAGCTGCGCCTCTACGAGCTGGTGTGGAAGCGGACGGTCGCCTCGCAGATGGTCGACGCGACCGGGACGAGCGCTCAGGTCCGCATGACCGCGGCCGTGCCTGCTGAGCCGGCGGCCTTCGCCGGCACCGAAGCCCTCGCCTCGGCGAGCGGCCGGGTCATCGCGTTCCCAGGGTTCCTCCGGGCCTACGTCGAGGGGGACGACGACCCCGAGGCGGAGCTCGCCGACCGCGAGGTCGTCCTGCCGCGGCTCGCAGAAGGCGACCTCGTGCGCGCGGTCGAGCTCGAGCCGGGCTCGCACGCGACCCAGCCTCCCGCCCGCTTCACGGAGGCGTCGCTCGTGAAGTCGATGGAGGAGCTCGGCGTGGGGCGCCCCTCCACCTACGCGAGCGTCATCGCCACGATCCTCGACCGGGGGTACGTCTGGAGGAAGGCGAGCGCGCTCGTGCCGAGCTTCACCGCGTTCGCCGTGGTCGGCCTGCTCGAGCGGTACTTCCCCGATCTGGTGGACTACGGCTTCACCGCGGCCATGGAGGACGACCTCGACGAGATCGCAAGCGGCCGCGAAGAGGCGCTCCCGTGGCTCACGCGCTTCTACTTCGGCGAGGCCAGGGACGACGGCGCGGGGCGCAGCGCCGAGAACGGGTCCGGCGCCAGCTCCGGCGAGGAGTCGGAGACCGCCCGCCTCGGCCTGAAGGAAGCGGTCGCCGCGCACCTCGGCGCCATCGACGCGCGGGAGATCAACTCGATCCCGATCGGCGTCGGCTCGGCGGGCGTCCCGATCGTCGTGCGCGTCGGACGCTACGGGCCCTACCTCCAGCGCGGCGAGGACAGGACGTCGATCCCCGAGGACCTTCCGCCCGACGAGCTCAGCGCGGAGCGCGCCGAGGAGCTCCTCGACGCCCCCTCGAGCGACCGTGTGCTCGGGACGGACCCAGGTACCGGGCTGGAGGTGCAGGTCCGAGCCGGAAGGTTCGGGCCCTACGTCCAGCTCGGCGCGCCGGTCGACGGCGGTGGGAAACCCCGCACCGCGTCGCTGTTCAAGTCGATGTCGCCCGCGACCGTCACGCTCGAACAGGGGCTCGAGCTCCTCCGCCTTCCCCGGGTCGTCGGCACCGATCCCGAGGGCGGCGAGGAGATCCTCGCGTCCAACGGTCGGTTCGGCCCCTTCCTGAAGCGAGGCACCGACACGCGCAGCCTCGAGTCCGAAGAGCAGCTGCTGTCCGTGACGCTGGACGAGGCGCTCGCGCTGTTCGCCCAGCCGAAGGCGCGCCGTGGACGGGCGCAGGCTGCAGGGCCCTTGCGCGAGCTCGGCGCAGATCCGGGGACCGGTCTTCCGGTGGTGGTGCGCGAGGGGAGGTTCGGCCCCTACGTCACGGACGGCACCACCAATGCCTCGTTGCGCAAGGGCGACGACCCGCTCACCGTGACCGTCGAGCGGGCGGCCGAGCTGCTCGCCGATCGGAGAGCAGCCGGACCGGCGGCACGCAGGCGGACCGGCACGGCGAAGAAGAAGGCGGCGGCGAAGAAGGCCGCGGCCCCCGCGAAGAAGAAGGCCCCGGCCCCCGCGAAGAAGGCCCCGGCGGCGAAGAAGGCCCCGGCGGCGAAGAAGGCCCCGGCCCCCGCGAAGAAGAAGGCCCCGGCCCCCGCGAAGAAGAAGGCGGCGGCGAAGAAGGCCCCGGAGGCGGCGGGCGAGTGACGCCTCGGCGAGGGCGGCTCGTCGCGTTCGAGGGGGTCGACGGGAGCGGCAAGTCGACGCAGGCGAGGATCCTGGCCACGACGATCGGCGCCGTGCTCACCTTCGAGCCG
>JAJYGM010000678.1 GCA_021785095.1 Actinomycetes bacterium | reverse complement strand
TCGCTGCACGCCCTGAACGACCAGGCCATGCTCGGCGACTATTTCATCTGCGCGAGCGAGAAGCAGCGGGACTACTGGATCGGGCACCTCTCCGCGCTCGGCCGGGTGAACGCGGCCACCTACGGCCACGACCCGCTCCTGCGCAGGCTGATCGACGTCGTCCCGTTCGGCCTGCCGCCGGCAGCACCACTCAGGAGCGGGCCTGGGCCGCGCACGACGATCCCGGGCATCGGGCCCGGTGACGACGTGGTGCTGTGGGCGGGCGGCATCTACGACTGGTTCGACCCCGTGACCCTCGTGCGGGCGATCGACCGGTTGCGCACCCGGCGCCCGCAGGTGCGTCTCGTGTTCATGGGCACCCGGCACCCGAATCCCGAGGTGCCCGAGATGGCGATGGCCCGAGAGGCCCGTCGCCTCGCGCGGTCCCTCGGCATCGAGGGGAGCCACGTCTTCTTCAACGACGGCTGGGTCGACTACGACAGCCGGCAGAACTGGCTGCTCGACGCCGACGTCGGCGTGAGCACCCACTTCGATCACGCCGAGACGGCGTTCGCCTTCCGCACGCGCCTGCTCGACTACCTGTGGGCGGGTCTCCCGGTCGTCGCGACGTCCGGCGACGCGTTCGCCGAGATGATCGCCCGCGAAGGGCTGGGCCGCGTGGTCGAGCCCGAGGACGTCGCGGGGCTCGACCACGCGCTCTACGAGCTGCTGAGCGACGACGCTGCCGCCGCCTCGTGCCGCAAGAGCATCGAGCGGGTGCGCCGTGCGTTCGAGTGGCCGACCACGCTGGACCCGCTGCTGCGCTTCTGCCGCGAGCCCTCACGAGCAGCGGACAAGGTCGACGAGCCGTCCGAGGCTGCAGATGACGGAGCGCTCGCCCGGTTCAAGCGCAGGACGCAGACCGCCGCCGCGCTGTACGCGGAGGGTGGCGCGCAGGCGGTGGTGAGCGCCGCAGGTCAGCGTCTTCGACGCGCCGCGAGGATCGAGGGCAGGCCAGGAGGCGGTTGAGGACACCGGGGCCGCGGGGCGTCAGTGCCGCGGCGCGCGTGGCCTCGATGCCGCAAGGCTCGCGACGAGGCCGTCGAGGATGTCGGACTCCGAGACCACGCAGCGCTCGAAGCCGAACCGGCGCATGACCTCTCGCATGACGATCGCGCCGCCGACGATGACGTCCTCCCTCCCCTCCACCATGCCGGCGTGCGCGGCACGAGCTGCGACCGTCTCTGCGGCCAGGCGGTCGGTCCACGCTTCGACGGTGCTCGCGGTCAGCTCGGAATGGTGGACGAGCCGAGGGTCGTACGTCGCCCATCCGTGCGCCAGCATGGAGAGCGTCGTCACGGTGCCCGCCAGCCCGACGAGCGTCGCCCGCTGGGGCACCTCTTGCAGGATCGGGAGGGCCCTCGCCGCGCGGTCGAGGTCGTGGCGGACGGCGGCTGCCGTTTGCTCGAGCTCCTCTGCCAGCGGCGGGTCGTGGTGCAGGTACCGCTCGGTCAGCCGGACGCACCCGACGTCGAGCGACACGACGCGCGGCGCGGCGTCGCCAGGGACCGGGCCCGTGAGCTCCGTGGAGCCTCCGCCGATGTCGAGGACCACGTACGGCCCTCCTCCTGCATCGAGCACCAGGACCGCGCCGGCGTAGGCGAGCCGCCCCTCTTCTTCGCCCGAGAGCAGCTCGACGGTCGTGCCGACGGCCTCCGCGGCGGCGTCGAGGAGCTCCTGGCCGTTGGACGCGTCGCGCACGGCGGACGTGGCCACCGCCCGGACGGCGAGCACGCCGAGGTCGTCCATGATCCTCCGGTAGGTGCGCAAGACCGCGATCGTGCGCGCGATCGCATCTTGCCCGAGCGCGTGATGGGCGTCGACTCCCTCGCCGAGCCGCGTCACCCGCAGCTCCCGTGCGAGCTGCGTGCCGTGCTCGTCGGAGACGAGCAGGCGCGTCGAATTCGTTCCGCAGTCGATCGCGGCGGCGATCCAGCGCTCAGGGCGCGCCCCCGCCAGGTGTCTCTTCGGGCTCGGGTGGGGGTCAGTCACCAGTCAGTCACCACGCTCCTCGTGCTCCTCAGGGCCGAGGATCTCGGCGATCCTGGCCACCAGGCCGTCCGGATCGCCGTACCAGCGGTCGGCGACCTCCTTGCCCGCGGACGAGAGCGCCTCGCGCGTCGGCGGGTCGAAGAGCGCGTCGACGCAGGTGAGCAGCTCGGCGGTGGAGGAGAAGTCCAGCCCCCCTCCACTTCGGACGAGGCCGTCGGCGGCGGATCCCTCCGGCACGGCGACGGGCACGCCGTAGCGGAGCGCCTCCACGCACTCGCGCGCGAACACGTCCCCGGGGAGCAGGTCCACGACGCCGAGTGCTCGGGCCATGAGGATCCACAGGTCCATGCGCGTATGGACCTCGAACTGCGCCACGCACGACCGGGATCGCCAGGCACGGGCGATCCCTCCCTCGACGACGACGACGTGGTGTCGCGGGAAGCGGGCGAGCGTCCAACGAACCCTGGCCGAAGGCCAGGGGCTCTCCGGCATCCCGAGACGATCGCCGAGCACGAGCAGGTACTCGGGAGTCGACCGAAGACCGTAGTGGCGGCGAGCCCT
>JAJYGM010000216.1 GCA_021785095.1 Actinomycetes bacterium | reverse complement strand
GACGCAGCCGTGCGAGACGGGATCGGGCGGGACGTAAGAGTCCCCGTGGATGGCGAAGCCAGCGTCGAAGTACTTGGGCCGCCACAGCTGGCCGAGGTTGTCCGTCACCAGGCCGTCGACCTCGCGCACGATGGTGAACGTTCCGACAGGCGTATCGGCGACGGCGGTTCCTGTGTAGACGTAGCCGCCGCCGGTGGACGTGTTCAGCGTCCACAGAAGCCTGCCCCCTGTCACGAACATGAGCACGTCGTCCGCCAAGTCCACCTCGATGAGGTACCCCTGCGCCGGCCGTGGTTGGGGCACGACGCCCTGTGCGAGCGCCGCCTCGGTCACCGGCCCGACCAGCCCGTCACGCTCGATGCCTGCTGCTTTCTGCAGCGCGTAGACCGCCTGCTCGGTGCTGTCGCCGAACACCCCGTCGGGAGTCCCCAGCCAGTAGTGCAGCGCCACCAGCCGCTCTTGGAGAGCGAGCACCGCCGCACCGCGTGAGCCCGGGCCGAGGACAGGAGCTGGCGTCGAGGTCGTGGAGGTCGGCGCCGAGACCCTCGGCAGGGTCGAGGTCGAGCGAGGCGCGCTTGTCTCGTGCGATGGCGGGACGGACTGGGTCGTCGCACTGGTCGCGGGCGGGAGGACTGCGTATGTGCCCGTCGCGCAGCCGCTCAGCCCCGCGCACGCGGCTGCCGACAGCGAGAGCGCTCCCACGGCTCGCGAGAGCGGCCCGGTCCTCACGTGAACCCCAGCGGGAGCGTCTTATGGACCCTGCGCACTCTTGCCGCCTTGCTCGTCCCCGGCGTGCGCGTCGCAGAGCCTCGTCCAACGGTCGACGATCAGCTTCCGCTCTGCGACCGCCCCCTGCGCCGGGGAGCACCGTGCCGGGGGGGCATTCCCGTGCTCCGCGACCAGCCTCGGCTGGCTGCGATCAAGACGGCAGGGCCGAAGGTCCGCTGTGTCGCCCGCCCGCCCCCTGCCCGGCACGTCGTCGCGAGGGCATGACGAGGAACCTGCTGGAGCTGTTGCAGGACAGCTCCGCACCGGCGTGCAGGTCGTCACGCACCGCGTAAGGTCCCCGGCCGGGTTCGACGCCGGTCTTCGACGGCACGGGCCGCCTCGTCGAGCACGACCAGGGTCTCGGAGCTCGCGGCAGGCGTGGCGCCCAGGGGGGCTGGGGAGCCACGCCCGCCGTCTGAGGCTGACCGTCGTTTCACGGTCTTCCCCGAACATAGAGATCTCCGGCCCCGACGACCAGGGACCAACGTCCCTAGTCTCTATTGCGGTTTCATGGCCAACGAGCACGCGGTCGGCCTCGTCAGCCGCTGCAGCCCACGTGAGGGGCGCGTCACTGCGCTGCCCGACCTCGACCTGGCTCTCGGCCCGGCGGCTGGGCGGGCGCCGGACGAGCGGCCAGTGCAGAGATCGGCCGCACCACCTGGCCGTCGGCACTGACGACGAGCTCTTCGTCGTAGTGCCACAGCGAAAGGTCGTCCCCGGAGAGCAGCCGGTACCGAGCCTCAAATCGGCGGACCTCGACCTGGAGCCGCCTCCCCCGGTACCGCATGCGGAATCGCAACCTTTGGAGGCCCTCGAAGAGGCGCGGGCGAACGACGAGCCTCGCTTCCTCGACTCGCACGCCTCCGAGGCCTTCGACGAGCGCCGTCCACGCCCCCGCGAGCGCCGCCATGTGCAGCCCGTCGCGGGTGTTGTGCTCGAGATCAGCGAGATCGATGAGTGACGACTCGGCGACGTAGTCGTAGGCGAGCGCGAGATGGCCCGTCTCGGCGGCGATCACTGCCTGAGTGCACGCGGAGAGCGAGGAGTCCCTCACCGTGATCGGCTCGTAGTAGGCGAAGTTGCGCTCCTTTTCCTCCGCCTCGAACGCCTCAGGTCTCAGATGCATCGCAAGCACGAGGTCCGACTGCTTCACCACCTGCTTGCGGTACAAGTCGAAATAGTGGAAATGCAGCATGAGCGGGTACTGGTCCTCCCTGGTCCTTGCGAAGTCCCACACCTCGTGGTCCGTGAAACCCTGGGCCTGCGGGTGGACCCCGAGGCGCTCGTCGTAGGGGATGAACATGTCGCGTGCGGCGGCGCGCCACCAGGAGATCTCCTCCTCGTCGACCCCGAGCGACTTCGCCTGCGGCGGGTGACGGACGCAGGCGTCGGCTGCGCCGCGCAGGTTCAGCTGCGCCATGAGGTTCGTGTAGACGTTGTTGTCCTCGAGCGCGCTGTACTCGTCGGGACCGGTCACCCCGTCGATCCGGAACGTGCCGTCGGCGTGACGGCGCCCGAGAGAACGCCAGAGCCTCGCCGTCTCGACGAGGAGCTCGAGCCCGAACTCCGCTTCGAAGGCGGCGTCGCCGGTCACACGGACGTAGCGGATGACGGCGTAGGCGACGTCGGCGCTGACGTGGAAGGCGGCGGTGCTGGCCGGCCAGTAGCCCGAGCACTCCTGCCCGTCGATCGTGCGCCAAGGGAAGGCGGCACCCTCCAAACCGAGCAGCTGCGCCCTGGCACGCGCCCGCGGAAGCGTCGAGTGGCGCCACCGCAAGGCGTCGGCGACCGCCTCGGGATGCGCGAGCCCGAGCAGGGTGAGCAC
>JAJYGM010000316.1 GCA_021785095.1 Actinomycetes bacterium | reverse complement strand
CGCCGTTCCGGCGTCGGGGGCCAGGAGCGTGGTGAGGATGCGCACGAGGGTGGTCTTCCCGGCGCCGTTCGGGCCGAGGAGCCCGAGCACGGTTCCCCGCTCGACCACGAGATCCACCCCTTCGAGCGCCCGGGTCGTCCCGAACGACTTGGAGACACCGCGGGCTTCGATGACGGCGTCGGTCATCACGCGCTCCCTTCTTCCCGAGGCTCCTGCCGTGGCTCTCCGGAGGGCTGGTTCCGCACCTCCGCGACGAGCAGCGTGTCGAGGAGGTCGATGAGTTGGCAGAGCTGGCCGTCGGAGAGGGGCTCGAGCGCCCGGCCGATGGTCGACCGACGGTGTTCCTCCATGTCCGCGGCGAGGCGCTCGGCCTTGGGCGAGAGCGCCAGCCGGACGAGCCGCCGATCTGTCGGATCCGCGTGGCGCTCGACCAGCCCGAGGCGCACGAGGCGGTCGGCGAGTGCTGTTGCCGCACTCTCCGTCACCTCGAGCTCGCGGGCGAGCTCCCGCATGGCGAGTGCCCCGCGCTCCAACACCAGGACCGCCTCCAGCTGGTGGAGTGTCACCTCCGCGAGCTCCTCGCGCAGGCTCGCCGGCTTCGAGAACGCGAAGTGCCGCTGCAGGCGGGGCCGGAGCCGGAGGAACTCCTCGACCAGCTCCGCGCGTGCCGCGGCGCTCGGATTGGCTGCCATCAGCGTCTCGAAACTTCTTTCCATGAAATCATACGGACGTCGAAACATTCGATACCTGAAGGGTATTCCCACGAGCCGGGAGAACCCCGCGAGCCGGGAGAACCCCGCGAGCCGGAAGAACCCCGCGAGCCGGAAGAACCCCGCGAGCCGGAAGAACCCCACGAGCCGGAAGAGCAGGTGCGCCGCGCCGCTCGACGCTGAGCGGCCTCTGAGCGTCCCTCTCGGAAGCCCACCGCCCGGCGTAGGCTCGAGCCGTCACCCGGAGGTCCTTCGTGAGTCGGCAACTGGCATCCCCCGAGCAACCCGCAGCCCCCCGAGCGCCGGACGTCGCGCGCGGGCTCGTGTCGGCGATGCGGCCCCGCCAGTGGCTGAAGAACGTGCTCGTCCTCGCGGCGCCTGCCGCCGCGGGCGTCCTGCTCCGGCCGAGCGCCCTCGCGATCGCGCTCGGGGCAACAGGCCTGTTCTGCATCGTCTCGGGCGCCACGTACCTCTGGAACGACTCCTTCGACGTCGAGGCGGACCAGCGGCATCCCACCAAGCGCCACCGCCCGCTCGCCGCCGGCGTCGTGCCCGTCCCCCTGGCGAGGGCGGTGGGCACGATCGGGATCGCGCTGGCCATCGCAGGCGGCTGGCTCCTGGCGGGCGGTGCCCTCGCGCTCGTCCTCGTGAGCTACGTGGCGGTCACCCTCGCCTACTCGCTCTGGCTCAAGCACGAGCCGGTCCTCGACCTCGCAGCGGTCGCCACGGGCTTCGTGCTGCGCGCGGTCGCAGGTGGTGTAGCCGTCCACGTGCCACTCTCGGACTGGTTCCTCATCGTCACCTCCTTCGGTTCGCTCTTCGTCGTAGCCGGGAAGCGCTCGGCCGAGCAGGAGGAGCTCGGGGCTGCACCAGGGCGCCACCGCGCCACGCTGGTCGCCTACTCGAGCGGGTACCTGCGCTACGTCCGCTCGCTCGCCTCGGCCGTCGCGATCGCGGCGTACTGCGTCTGGGCCTTCCAGCGTGGGGCGCTGCTGCACAACGGCACGGTGCTCTTCGAGGCGTCGATCGCACCGTTCGTGCTCGCCGTCCTCCGCTACGGTCTCCGGCTCGAACAGGGGGCGGGCGGCGCTCCCGAGGAGGTGTTCCTGTCCGACCGCCCGCTGCAGCTGCTCGGGGTGGCCTGGATCGTGCTCTTCGCCCTCGGGATCTCCCTTGGCTGAGCGCTCGGAGGCGGCGCGCCCGCTGGCCGGGCGCTCCCCGGCGCGTCCCCTGGCCGAGCGCTCCCCGGTGGAACAGTCCTGGCAACTGCTGACCGGCTGGGGCCGGACCGCCCCGTCGCTCGCGGAGCTGGTGACGTTGCCCGGCGACGAGCCGGAGCGCTTCCTCGAAGCGCTCCTCGACGAGCCCGCTGGTGGGACGGTCGTCCGCGGGCTCGGGCGGAGCTACGGCGATGCCGCGCAGGTCGCCGGAGGGCGGGTCCTCTCGACGCAGCGGCTGAACCGCCTGGTGCGCCTCGACGGCCGGGAGGGAGTCGTCGAGGTGGAGGCGGGGATGAGCCTCGACACCCTGCTTCGCCACCTGGTCCCGCTCGGGTGGTTCGTCCCGGTCACGCCCGGGACGCGCCACGTCACGATCGGTGGCGCGATCGCCTCGGACATCCACGGCAAGAACCACCACGTCGACGGTGGTTTCGGGAGCGCGGTCCGGTCGCTTCGCCTGGCGAGCCCGACGGGCGTGCGCACCCTTGCGCCCGGAGCCAGCGACGCGGCGGATCGAGAGGCATTCTGGGCAACGGTCGGTGGCATGGGACTGACCGGCGTGATCCTCGCGGCAACGCTCTCCCTGATCCCGGTCGAGACGGCGTCGATCCGCGTGGACACCGAACGCGCAAACGACTTCGACGACCTCCTGGCGCGACTCGA
>JAJYGM010000072.1 GCA_021785095.1 Actinomycetes bacterium | reverse complement strand
CTGCGGCTGGCCAGGCACTCCTCGCCTCCACCATCGCGAACGCCCTCGGCGCCTGAGGCAAGGCTCAGGTCCCCGACCGGCGCACCGAGGGAGGAGCCGCCGGACCGGGAGGTGCCGGACCGGGAGGCGGCTCGGGCACCACGAGGTCCCAGCGATCCCCGCAGTCCCGGCAGCGGTAGCTCACCACGTCCCCCGGCAGCGCGGGGTCGTCCGCCGGGCGCGTGGTGAGCAGGTACGCCGGCCCGAGGCAGTCGATGCAGGTGATGACCGGGTCCGCGAAGGGACCGGCACGGGACTCCCAGGCGCTGCACATGCTCCCAGTGTCCCCCGCCTCCCAGCGCCGCACCAGCCAGCGCTGCGGCCCCCGGCCGGCCCGATCGCAGGTCGGCGCGCCCGGACCCGAGCGGACGCGCTCGCCCCCAGCCAGCACTGCAACCCGCGCCGACCTGATCGCAGGTCGGCGCGCCCGTGCCCGCGCTGACGCGCTCCCCCGAGCCGCAGCAGGCCGTTTCCCACCCGCCTCGGTAGGGTGGAAGTGCGCGGGGTCTCGTCGGCGCGCTGGAGGAGCCGGGCCCCGACCAGGAGGCGACGATGAGCCCCGAGGACGTGCAGGCAGGAGCCAATCGCTGGCGGCAGCGGTACGAGGCGTCTCGGCTCCGGGACGCCGACTTCACGACCCTCTCGGGGGCGGAAGTCGAGCCGGTGTACGGACCACCGGCTGGGGATCCGGTGACTGGTTTCGAGCGGATCGGCTGGCCGGGCGAGTACCCCTTCACCCGCGGCCTCCACGCGAGCGGCTACCGAGGCAAGCCCTGGACGGTCCGGCAGTTCGCGGGCTTCGGGAACGCCCGCCAGACCAACGAGCGCTACAAGCTGATCCTGGCTGGGGGCGGCGCCGGGCTCTCCGTGGCGTTCGACATGCCGACGCTCATGGGCCGGGACAGCGACGACCCCCGCGCCCTTGGCGAGGTCGGCCACTGCGGGGTCGCCATCGATTCGGCCGCCGACATGGAGGCGCTCTTCGACGGCATCCCCCTCGACCGGGTCACCACCTCCATGACCATCTCCGGCCCGGCGGTGCCCATCTTCGCGATGTACGTCGCCGCGGCGGAGCGCCAGGGGGCGGATCCCACGGCGCTCGACGGCACGCTCCAGACCGACATCTACAAGGAGTACATCGCCCAGAAGGAGTGGCTCTTCCCGCCGGAGCCCCACCTGCGCCTGATCGGCGACCTGATGGAGCACACCGTCGCCCACATGCCCCGCTACAAGCCCATCTCGGTCTCGGGCTACCACATCCGCGAGGCGGGATCGACGGCCGCCCAGGAGCTCGCCTTCACGCTCGCGGACGGTTTCGCCTACGTGGAGCTCGGCCTCGCCCGCGGCCTCGACGTGGACGTCTTCGCGCCGGGGCTCACCTTCTTCTTCGACGCGCACATCGACTTCTTCGAGGAGATCGCGAAGTTCCGCGCCGCCCGGCGCATCTGGGCGCGCTGGATGCGCGACCGCTACGGCGCCAGGACCGAGCGCGCCCAGTGGCTCCGCTTCCACACCCAGACCGCCGGCGTCTCGCTCACCGCGCAGCAGCCCGACAACAACGTCGTGCGCACGGCGATCGAAGCGCTCGCCGCCGTGCTCGGCGGGACGAACTCGCTCCACACCAACGCGCTCGACGAGGTGTTGGCGCTCCCCTCGGACCACGCAGCGAAGGTCGCGCTGCGCACCCAGCTCGTCCTGCTCGAGGAGACCGGCGTGGCGAACGTCGCTGACCCCCTCGGGGGCTCGTGGTACGTGGAGGCGGAGACGGACCGCCTCGAGGCCGAGGTCGAGGCGATCTTCGCCCGCATCGAGGCGCTCGGCAGCGACGGGACGATCGCGTCGGGGATCCTCGCGGGCATCGAGGAGGGCTGGTTCACCGCCGAGATCGGCGACGCAGCGTTCCGCTACGCCCAGGCACTCGAGCGGGGCGCGAAGAAGATCGTCGGGGTCAACGCCTACCGGGACGCCGACGAGGCCGAGCTCGAGATCCTCCGCATCCCCCACGAGGTCGAGGAGGGCCAGGTGAAAGCGCTCGCCGAGCGCCGGGCCGCACGGGACCAGGGCGCCGTCGACCGTGCGCTCGAACGCCTCGGCGAGGCAGCGTCCGGGACGGCGAACCTGGTGCCCCCGATCCTCGAGGCCGCCCGCGCCGAGGCGACGCTCGGGGAGATCTGCGGGACGCTCCGGGCCCTGTGGGGGGAGTGGCGCGAGACGCCAAGGTTCTGAGCGGCCCCGAACGGGCTGGCGCGATTCTGAACGGGCCCGAGAGCGGCGCGCCGGCACCCGACACCGGTCGCCGGTGGCGCTCACCCTCCGCCGAGACGCTCGCCGTCGAGCTCGACGACCCGCCCACACCGCCGGGCGACGCGCGGGTCGTGCGTGGCCACGACGGCCGTGATCCCTCGCCGCTCGACGGCCGCAAGGAGCGCGTCACGGCGTCGACGTGCAGCCCGCAGCGAGCACCCCGAGGCCGAGCCGCACCACCCCACGCGCGGTCGGAAGAGCTCAGCCAGGCCGCCGTCGGCCGAACTCCCCCACTCCCCCCCAGGAGCGCG
>JAJYGM010000381.1 GCA_021785095.1 Actinomycetes bacterium | reverse complement strand
GCGGGGAGAGCGCGACCAGCCCGTCGATACCCTCTGCGGCGGCGTCTGCGGTGAAGCGCCGGGCCTGGCGCGCCGAGGGCGCTCCCGTACCGGCGAGCAGCGCGACCCCGGCCGGGAGGGCTGCTCGGACCGCGCGGATCAGCGCCACTCGCTCGGCGGCGTCGAGCGTTCCCGCCTCGCCCGTCGTCCCGGCGACGGATCTCCCGGCAACCCCGCGGCCGGCGAGCTCCGCGGCGAGTGCGCCGGTCGCCTTCGCGTCGAGCTCGCCGTCGTCGTCGAAGAGCGTGACCAGGGCGGCACCGACGCCCCGGAAGGGTGGGGACCCGGCCTGCCCGCCGGTCCCCGGCGCTTCGTGCTCGACCTCCACGCGCACTCTCCCTCTCCCCCACACCGCCAGCGAAGACCTCACACTACCGTCACGCCAGACGGGGAGCCCGAGGGACGTCACGCTAGACGGGGGGCCGGAGACAGGAGGAGGTGGCGGTGGACGCGCTCCGGTGGTTCGCGCTCGGTGTGGGGATCGTGCTCGTCGCGAGCGTGGGGGTCAGTGTGCTCCGCGCGCTCGTGGTCCCGCGACCACCGAGCAGGCGGAGCGCGATCTCGCTCGTGAGCCGGCTCATCCGGCGCGGCTTTCGCAGCCTGGCCGGCTTCCGACGCACCTACGAGGCGCAAGATCGTCTCCTGGCGATGGCGCAGCCGGTCGGCGTCGTCGTCGTGCTGGCGATCTGGATGGGTGCAGCCCTGCTCGGCTACGCCCTGATCCTCTGGCGGATCCCGCCCTACTCCCTGCCGGCGGCGCTCACGGAGGCCGGCTCGTCGATGTTCACGCTGGGCTTCGCCGCCCACGGCGGGGGCGTGGCGCGCCTCGTCGACTTCCTGGCCGCGGGAACCGGCCTCGTCGTCATCGCCCTCCAGATCGCCTATCTCCCGACCCTCTACGGCGCCTTCAACCGCCGAGAGCAGCTCGTGACCATGCTCGAGAGCCGCGCAGGGATCCCGGCGTGGGGACCGGAGCTGCTCGCTCGCCACCAGCTCATCTCGACCGTCGACGAGCTGCCCAGCCTCTACGCCGCCTGGGAGGCGTGGGCAGCCGACCTCGCCGAGACGCACAGCACCTACCCGTCCCTGCTCTTCCTCCGCTCCCCCCGCCGCCACAGCTCGTGGATCGTCGCCCTCGTCGCCGTTCTCGACTCGGCAGCCCTGCTGCTCGCGTTCAACCCCTCGAGCGCGCCGAGCCAGGCCCGGCACTGCCTGCGCATGGGCTTCACCGCGCTCCGGGATGTCGCCACGACCGTCGGGATCGACTTCGATCCCGACCCGGCGCCGTCGGACCCCATCCTGCTCGAAGAGGACGAGTTCCGCGAGGCGGCGGCCATCCTCCGAACCATCGGGTTCCCACTCGAACGCACGGACGCGGAGGCTTGGCCCCACTTCCGTGGCTGGCGGGTCAACTACGAGGCGATCGCGTACGAGATCGCCGCCCGTGTCCTCGCCCCAGCGGCGCCGTGGACCGGCCCTCGTCCGGTGCTCGTCCCCGTGCCGGTCGCGCCCCGTCGCCCGGTCGACCGCCGGCCCGAGTCCCCCGGCGGGCTCGCGAGCGGGGCACACGGGGCGCACGAGCCGGCCGACCGCGAGCCGACCCGAGGCGAGCCCACCGGCGACGACGGCGTCATCGGTGGAGCCGACACGAGGACGGGGGGCGAGGCGCCAGGCTGAGGGCGTGCCTCGAGAGTTCGTCGAGGTTCAGTCGCCGGCGAGGCGCACGACGGTCCTCCCCCGCGCCTCGGCGCGCAGCAGCCCCGCGAGCACGTCGGGAACCGCCTCCAGCTCGCACTCGGTCGTGGTGGCGTCCAGGTGGGGAGGTCGCAGGTCGGTAGCGAGACGGCCCCATATCGCCCGGCGGCGCGGCATCGGCGTCTCGACCGAGTCGATCCCGAGCAGGGAGACACCGCGGAGGATGAACGGGAAGACCGTCGTCGGCAGGTCACCACCGCCGGTCAGGCCGCTCGCTGCAACTGCCGCACCGTAGCGCAGGCTGCGCAGGACACCCGCGAGCGTCTGGCCCCCGACACAGTCCACGGCGCCGGCCCAGCGCTCCCTGGCGAGCGGCCGGGACGGGTCCCCGACGACCTCCTCACGCGACACGACCGACGATGCCCCGAGCTCGGCCAGCCAGCCGGCGGCATCCGCCTTCCCCGTGCTCGCCACCACCTCGTAGCCCCGCGCGGCGAGAATCGACAACGCGAGGCTCCCGACCCCGCCGGTCGCGCCGGTGACGACGACCGCGCCCGAACCCGGCGTCAGCCCTGCCTCCTCGAGCGCGACGACCGAGAGAGCGGCCGTGAACCCCGCCGTACCGATCGCCATCGCGTCGCGTGGCTCCAGACCCCCTGGAAGGGGGACCAGGTTCTCCGCGGGCACCGAGGCGAGCTCGGCGAAGCCCCCGTGGCGGGAGACCCCGATCTCGTAGCCGTGCGCGATGACGATCTCGCCCGGCTTCGGCAGCCACGCGCCGGGAGCGTCGGTCCCGGCCCGACTGGTCTCCCCTCCGGCGCCCGGCGCCGGCTCGGCGCCTCGTGCCTCGGTCGCCGGCG
>JAJYGM010000532.1 GCA_021785095.1 Actinomycetes bacterium | reverse complement strand
GTCCCGGTGCCCGTCCCGGATGCCCGTGCCGAGGTCTACCCGGCCGTCGGCCCAAGACCGACGGAGGAAGCACGATCGGGCAGCCGCGCGCCCTCGCCGACGACGACGCCGGCTGCGTCGGCGTGGAGCACGAGCACACGGCCCGCCACGCCGGCCGCAACGAGCGCCGCCCGCCCCGCATGTGCGACCTGCTCCGAATGGCCCGCGTCGCAGATGCCGAGGAGCGTAGGACCCGCGCCGGACCAGCACGCCGCGCGTGCGCCGGCGCGCTCGAGGGCGGCGAGGAGCTGCGGCGCCTCGGGGAACAGACGGACCCGGGGCGGCTGGTGCAGCCGGTCACCGCCAGCAGCCGGGACGAGCTTTCGACTGTCGGCCAGCCCCTCCAAGAGCATCGCCAGCCGGCCGAGGTTGAAGACCGCGTCCTCGCGAGGGACCTGCGGAGGCAGGACGGCTCGGGCGCGCGCAGTCTCGAGCGGCCGGTCAGGCACGACGGCGACGAACACGAGGCCCGCGTCGAGCGCCAGGCGAGACACCCGCCAGCCGGTGTCCAAGGCGTTGACGGCGACGAGACCCCCGACGAACGCAGCGGATGCGTTGTCGGCGTGACCCTCGAGGCGCGCTGCGACGTAGAGCGGGTCGTCCGCCCCGGCGGCTGCCGCAGTGGCGATCGCAAGCGCTGCGGAGGAGCCCAGGCCGCGGGCCACCGGCACCTCGGAGCGCACGCGGATCGCGACGCGGTCGTGGCCGAGCACCGCCGCGGCGACGCGCGCAGCGAGATGGGAGGCGTCCGCCGGGAGGTCCGAGCCTTCGCCCTCGCTCACGACGCTGAGCCGATCGGCGGTCTCTACCTCGACCTCCACGTAGAGATCGAGCGCGACCGCCAGGACGTCGAGCCCCGGTCCGAGGTTGGCTGCCGACGCGGGCGCCCGGGCGAGCATGCGCGCCTCAGGGCACACGCGCGGCGAGCCGCACGGGCACCGAGACGCGCTGACTTGCGAGGGCGAAGGTCGCGGTCCCCAGACGGGCGCCCTTCTTGGCGTCGCGTAGTGGAGGGCGGACCCGTACCAGCTGGCGAACGCGGTCCCCCGGCAGCGCGAGCAGCTGCGCGGAGGTGCCCGTGGTGACGTCGACGGCCTTCTTGCCACCGACGACATGCGCGACGACGGCGCCCCTCTGGGCCAACGTCACCACCTGGACACTCGCCGAAGCGGCTTTCGCGAGCGCGAGCGCCTCCTTGCCCGACGTCTCCAGCACTGTCCACCCCTCCTGCGAGGTGACCGCGGCAAGCGAGAGCAGGCTGTGGCCATCCACCGAGGTGCGGTAGGCGAGGATGTCCCCCCCGCCCGCGGCGGAGGTGAAGCCCGACTTGACCCAGTTGACCCCTGGCGTGCCGAGGAGCGGCGTGTAGGAAGCGACGACGCCGGCCACCGGAAGGCCGACCGCGGGCATGGACACGATCTGCGCGAAGACCGGATTTGTCATTGCGGCGGCCGCAACCTTGAGGAGGTCGGACGCGGTCGATACCGAAGACGCCGAGAACCCGCTCGCGTCCCCGAAATGCGTGGCGCGCATGCCCAGGAGCGCCGCGGTGGCATTCATCTTGGCGACGAACGCAGGCAGGCTGCCCGCGTCCCAGCACGCGAGGGCGTAGGCAAGGTCGTTGGCTGAATGGACCAGGAGACCTTCGAGCATCTGGTACTCGCTCAGAACCTCACCCGCCGTCAAGACGACGTTGGCTTGGTCGGTGGCCGTGTCCAGCCCGAACTGCGCCGCGTCCGCCGCGGTCATGGTCACGGTCGGCCCCTGCTCGCCGAGGGCGAGCGGATGGTCGTGGAGCACGACGTACGCCGTCATCACCTTGGTCATGCTGGCGACGGGCACTGGGCGTTCGGGGCCCGACTGGGCGCTGAAGCCGACAGCGGGGATGTCCACCGCCGACTGCCCCGTCTTCGTCCACGGGAGGGACGGCGTGAGCGACGCGGCGGTGGCCGGCCCGGTGACGGCGACTCGCGGCAGGCGCACCACGACCGAGAGCCTCGGCGGCGCCGCGATCCCGGCGTCCGAGCTGGCCAGCCACGTGCAGAGCGCGGCCAGCCCAGCGATCACCGACGCCGTTCGCAGGAGCCGCCGGGCACGACGAGGTCCCGCACGGCGACCGCGCACGGTCCAAAGATCCCCTCCGAGCAACGCGTCGCGCGATGGTCGAGGGCTCGACGGAGGTGCCAAGCTCACGGCGGGTCAGGTTACCTGGGGCGGGAGTCCAATTCCTCGGGCGTCATGAGCACTGCCCGGGCCTTGGATCCCTCCGACGGTCCGACCACCCCTCGGCGCTCGAGGAGGTCCATGAGCCGGCCCGCACGCGCGAAGCCGACTCGAAGCTTGCGTTGGAGCATGGACGTCGAGCCGAGCTGGGAGCGGACGACCAGCTCCAGCGCCACCTCGAACAGCTCGTCGTCGTCGTCCGCGAACGGCGAGCTCCCAGACGGCCCGCCGTCGGCCCCCTGAATGCCGACGATTGGCTCGGCCACCCTTCCTTGACGGCGCCAGTGGCCGACCACCGCTCGCACCTCCTGCTCTGACAGCCAGGGAGCCTGC
>JAJYGM010000672.1 GCA_021785095.1 Actinomycetes bacterium | reverse complement strand
GTTGAACGCACCCGGACACTCCTCCGATCCCACGCTGAACGACGCCCAGACCCTGGGGTCCAGCTCCTCGTCGAGCTCAGCCTGGTCCCCCGTCGACGTCGAGCCGCTCCACTCGACCACCCGGCGTGCCTGCTCGGCGAGCGCTCCGCCCGCGTCGGCCTGCGAGCGCTCCCCGAGCCGGACCTGCTCCCCGTCGTGCTGGGACTCGCGGACGCGCTGCACGCAGACGTAGTTCGAGCGTCCCTTCAGCACGGCGACGTCGAGGCCGGGTGCGACCGCGTCCACGAGGAGCGGCAGGTCCTTCTGCGCGAGCTGGTCCTGAAGCGCCTTGGTCGCCGTCGCGACCACCACCCGCTTGCCCGAGAGGGCCGCAGGGACGAGATAGGCGAGCGACTTCCCGGTCCCGGTCCCCGCGCGGGCGAGTAGGTGACGGCCGGTGGCGATCGCCCGCTCGACTGCGAGCGCCATCTCCAGCTGGCCCGCCCTGGCCTCGCCACCGCCTGGCAGGCGTGCCGCCGCTGTACGAAGCGCCGCTGCGACGTCTGTTCGCCCGCTCACCTTTCGAGCGTACTGGGAGCCAGGCGGCGCTCGGCCTCGCGTCGAGCGCGCCGGACCGCTCCCCGCAGGTCGGAGACGTCGTGCTCGAAGGCACGGCCGTCGGCACCGAGGAAGATCGCCACGCACCGCTCGACGACCCGACCGAGGACGGCCTCGAGCGCAAGCGCATAGGCGCCCAGCTGGGCCTCGTGCCGGCGTGCCGCAGCGGCCACGTCGACGGTCTCGTCGAGCAGGTCCGTCTTGTAGTCGACGACGGTGAGCCGACCGCCGTCGTCGAAGCACAGGTCGATCACGCCCTCGAGGACCCCGCCGCCGACCGGGACGACGACAGGAACCTCTCGGCGCGACATCGAGCTCGCCGCGGCCGCGCGCACGGACGGCGCGGCCAGCGCGGCGCGCACCCGCGCGCGCACCTCGCCCGACCGATCCAGGCAGCCGTGGAGCAGCGACTGGCTCGCCACCAGCTCGTCGAGCCCCGCTCCTGTCCCGAGGTCGACGCGCTCGAGGACGCCGTGCACCGCCCGGCCGATCGCGGTCGCCTCGACGCGCCTGCGGCGACGGCCCTCGTCCGCTGAGGACTCTGCGGTTGAGCGCTCGCTAGCAGCGGGACGCACCTGCGACTCGAGGTGCACGGCGAAGCCTCCGGTCACCCCGAGGCTCGTCGCCGCGACACGCTCGGGCTGGGCGATCCGGCGCAGCAGGCTGTCGCGCTCGGCGGTCCAGCTCGTCAGACCACCGCTCGTCGCAAGGGACCCCGGGCGGACGCCCCCGCCGGCGGCGCGGTCAGCGGCGCGTCGGGGCGCCGCGCGGGAGGCCTGGATCGAGCCGCTGCTCGATCTGGATCGACGCCACGTCGCGGGAACCGCCTGGCTCGCGTGCCAGAGCCGCTCCGCGAGGCTCGCCGCGCCCTGGCCCGCGGGCGTGTGGTGGACGGAGACGACCAGGTGGTCGCGAGCACGGGTCGCTGCGACGTAGCAGAGCCTCAGCTGCTCCTCGACGTCGAGGTCGGCGTCCGCCGCGGCGAGCGCCGAGTAGCCGGAGGTCTCGAGGCCTTCGGCGACGCGCACCTCGAGGCGCCCCGACTCGCCCGCGAGCACCGTCGGTCCGCGTCGCGCCAGCGGGCGCGAGCCCAGCTCGGCGAGCACGACGACGGGGAACTCGAGCCCCTTCGCCCCGTGGATCGTGAGGATCCGGACCGCGTCCCCCGGCTCTCCGGGAGCCTCCGTGGAACGTGCGGCGCGTCGACGCTGGTAGTCGGCCCACGCGAGCAGCTCCGCGATGCTCGCGCTACCGGCGTCGGCCAGCTCTCGCGCCTGGTCGACGACGAGACGGATCCTGCGCGACGCTTCCTCCCGACGCCGGAGCGGAGACGTGAGGACCGACGCCCGCCACCTCGTGACGATCGCCTCGAGAGTTCCCGCCGCACCGAGCTCGTGCCGCGACGAGTGGAGCCGCCCGATCTCGGCGAGAGCGCTCGTGACGGCGTGGGACTCGAGGCCCGCGGGCGCCCTCGCGTCGATGCGCCACTGGCCGCCGTGGTCCCGGTACTCGGCGAGCGCGTCGTCCCCGCAGGCGAGCTCCGGAGTGCGCAGCGCAGCGACGATCGCCAGCTCGTCGCCCGGATTGTCGACGGCTCGCAGGCAGGCGAGCACGTCCAGGACCTCCGTCGAGCCGTAGAGAATGCTGCTCGCGTCGACCCGGTAGGCGACGTCGGCGTCGTCTAGGGCTGCTTCCAGCTCGTCGAGGCCGGTACGCCGAGGGACGAGGACGGCGACGTCGGACAGTCGAGCTGGGCGCACGGTGCCTCCGTCGAGCACCGGCCACCCGTCGTCGACCGCCGCGACGATGGTGCGCGCGACGTCGGCGCATTCGAGGCGCCGCCGCTCACGAGCGGCGATGGCGTCGGCAGGGCCACCGAGCAGCGTCACCGGCACGTGCGCGCCTGTGCGGTCGCGCGACGGCACGAGGGGCGTGAACGCCGTCGACCGGCGCGCGCCGAGCACCGGTTCGCCGCCGTCGATCCCGTCGCCGCCGCTCCC
>JAJYGM010000228.1 GCA_021785095.1 Actinomycetes bacterium | reverse complement strand
CCCGTCACCATCAGTCTTGCACCCCGATCCCGCGGACTGCGAGTCGCCCCCCGGCCGAGCGCCCCCTCACGCACCCGCAGCCGGCTCCTCGAGTGACCCGTCGATCGTGCCCAGATAGTCCCTGCCCGCCGGGCTGGCGAACCACGCGGCATGCCCGAGGAGGAAGCGCTCGTAGGCGACGGTCGCCCGGTCCGGGTCGCCGAGGACGCCCTGGTAGTACTCCATCTCCGCCAGTGCGAGCTCGACGTGGACTACCGGTAGCAGCCGGACGAGCGCCCGTCGCTCGAGCGGAGAGAGGGCGGCGCGCTCGCGGTAGCCCGCGAGCAAGGCGCGAACGAGGGCGGGCCGCGCGAGGCCCTCGCCGACGTCGTCGGCGTCGGCATCGGCGTCGGCATCGAGGCCCAGCCAGGCGATCGTGTTGCGCTCGAGCGCGGTCGCCAGGTCGAACACCGGCGTCGTCCGATCGGCGAGGCCTGCGTCGAACAGACCCACCGCCTCGAAGCCCCCGTTGTGGGGCCGCCAGATCACGTTGGACGCATGTAGGTCGTTGTGCGTCCAGGCCGACTCGAGCGCATCGAGGAGAGCCACGAGCCGCCGGTGCGCCGGGACCACGTCACGCTCGAGCGCAGCCCGCCAGTTCCTCCCCGCCAAGGCCGCCGCCAGCGAAGGGCGGCGATCGAGGGCCGATTCGAGGGCCGCCAGGACATCTGGTGCACGGAGGAGCTCGAAGCGCGCGATGAGGGGCGCCGGACCCCGGGCCGGGGCGGAGAAGCCGGCTGCGGCGGCTCGGAGCGACCCGAGCAGCCGCCCGAGCGCCGCCGCATCCGTCGCGCTCTGGAGCGGCACCCACGACGGGACGTCTCGGTAGCGGTCCAGACCGGCCAGGATGTCGTGCACCTCGTAGCACCACCGGCCCGCGACGAGCGCCGTCGCACCGTCGACCGTCCGGCGCACCCGGGGTACGACGAGACCGTGGCGGCCGAGGTGCGCGAGGAAGGCGTGCTCCTCGGCAAGGGACCGGGGGTCTCGAAGCGCGAGCGCATGCCGCTTGACGAAGACCGAGCACCGACTGAGGTCGACGATCGCGGCGGCCGAGAACGGGCGGGGGCTGTGCCAGCGCAGCACGGGGCCGACCCCGCGCGCCTCGCCGGCGCGCCCGTCACCGGGCAGCCCGAAGGCGGCCAGCACCCCTGCCACCTCGTCGCGGCGGAGCGGGGGCCAGTCCGCCGGCACGAGCTCGCTGCCGAGCCCATGGGCGAGCCCCGCACCGGGTACCACGGGCTCGCCCGACCCGCCGAGAGCCTCGGCAATGCCCGGACCTGCTTCCTGCTCGCGCGACACCGCCTTGCCCAGCCGGGGCGCGCCCCGGACCGGGGGCCCGGCCCCAGCGTCGTTCA
This sequence comes from Actinomycetes bacterium, assembly GCA_021785095.1. Next base: position 1,201 of record JAJYGM010000228.1, on the reverse strand, counting down.
CCCGGTGTTCCGGAGCCCCGCTGCGATCCCGTTCACGGTCCGCAGGAGCGCGCGGCGCAGCGCGGGATCGACGTCACCCTCGCCGTCGGGCCCCGCACTCGCCCGCGCCCGGGAGAGAAGGAGGATCTGGAGCTGGTGGAGGGGCTCGAGGTAGGCGTCCCGGACCCGGAGCGTCTCGGCGAGCACCGGGGCCCGCTCGAGGAGCTGGTCCACCCCGAGGACGTCGAGCAGCTCGGCCCGCGTCCGGTCGTACTCGGCGGCCACGACCGCGAACAGCCCTGCCGCCTCGGCGGGGACGAGCGCCTCGACGTAGCTCTTCGCGATCCGAAGGGAGCACTTCGCGAGCGTCATCTCGACGTTGGAGAGGAAGGTCCGGAAGAAGCGCCAGCTCTCGGCCATCTCCGCGAGCACGTCTCCGAGGCCGGCCGCCCGTACCGCCGCGAGGCCGGCGCCCACGCCGAAGAAGCCGGGGACGATCTGGCGGGACTGGGTCCAGCCGAAGACCCAGGGAATGGCACGCAGGGACTCGAGGGACGCGGCCGGCCCCGGCCGTCGCGCGGGGCGCGAACCGATCGGCAGCCAGGCGAGCTCGTCGACCGGGGTGGAGGAGCGGAAGTACCCCGGGAGTCGCGGATCCTCGACGAGCCCCCGGTAGGCCCCGGCAGCGGCAGCGGAGAGCACGTCCATCGTCCGGTACCACCGCTCGAGTACCTCCGGTGCGGCGGCCGGGACTCGGTGGAGAGTCGCCGCCTCGAGCACGCCCGCGAGCGCCACCTCCAGGTTGTCCCGGGCGAGGGGCTCGAGCAGGTACTTGTCCGAGATCACCTCCCCCTGCTCGGTCAGCTTGAAGGCCTCCTGCACCGTCCCGAAGGGCTGCGCCATGATCGAGTCGTACGTCGGGCCACCGCCCCGGCCCACCGTGCCACCGCGGCCGTGGAAGAGCCGGAGGCGGACCCCGTGGCGGGCCGCGACGTCGCGAAGGCGCCCCTCGGCGCGGTGGATCTCCCACTGCGACGTCGCAATGCCCCGTTCCTTGCTCGAGTCGGAGTAGCCGAGCATCACCTCCTGGACCCCGCCACGCAGCGCGACGAGGCGCCGGTAGCTCGGCTCCGTTAGCAGCTCCTCGAGCAGCTCGTCGGCACGTCGCAGCTCGTCGACCGTCTCGAGCAGCGGCGCGAAGTCCATCGCCGCCCATCCGGCT
>JAJYGM010000736.1 GCA_021785095.1 Actinomycetes bacterium | reverse complement strand
TCCGGAAGACCGATGGGTGAGCGTCCTCGGCTGCCCGACGTCGACGGGGGCGGCCGTCTTCGTGCGCGACATCACCGACCAGCATCGCGCGCAGCAGCAGGCCATGGAGCTGGGGGCGCTCGTGCGGGGCTCGCTCGACGCGATCATGGACCCCTTCGCAATCAGCCGTCCCCTCCGTGACGCCGAAGGGCAGATCGTCGATTACGATCTGGAGTACCTGAACAGATCCGCCCGCGGATGGGCCGGCCTGGACGACACGGAGCTCTCGGGCCGACGGTGCCTCGAACTGCTGCCCGCCTTGCAGTCGACGGGCCTCTTCGATGCGTTTCGCCGCGTGGCGGAGACCGGCGAGCCTCTTCAGCTGACGGCCTTCCCGTACTCGGACCGAGCCGCGGGCGAGCACAGCATCTCTGGGGTATTCGATCTGCAGTCCCTGCGATTCGGTGATCGCCAGCTCACGATCTGGCGCGACGTGACCGAGCGCGAACGCTCGCGTGCCGAACGCGAGCGGCTGGCGAGCGCCGTGGACCAGACACCGGATGCCGTGGCGATCACAGGCCCCGAGGGCATCCTCGTGTACGTCAACCGCGCATTCGCGGTGCTGCTCGGCGAGGACGCCGGTGCACTCGTTGGACGGCGCGCCGCCGAGATCGCCCCACGCGTCATCGGCCGCGCCGCGCTTGAGGAACTCGCCCGCGAGGTGCGCGGCGGGCCCTGGCTGACGGAAGTCGACGTTGCCACACCGGACGGAGCGCGCCGCCGACTTCTTACCACCGTCGCCCCGATGCGCGATCCCGACGGCTCGCTCACGGCCTATCTGACCGTGTGCCGCGACGTCACCGAGCTGCGGGCAGCCCAGGCGCGGCTCGCGCATGACGCACAGGTTCGGGCCGTTCTCATCGAGACGGTCACGAGCATCGGGCCCGATAGTTCGTTGCGCGAGGCCGCGCAGCGTGTCTGCGAGGCCCTCGTCACACTGCCCGGCATCGACGGAGCGGCCGTGGAGGCGTTCGTCGGCGAGACGGACGTCGAGGTGATTGCGCGAACCGCTCCGCCAATGCGTCATCCGAGCATCCCCGGCGAGCGCATCGAGCCCGAGCGTGCGCGCTATCTGCGCGAGCGCGCCGGGCATGGGGCGTGGGCGGAATCCTGGGAGCCCGGAGCGCCGCGGCACGGCCGGACGCCACGAGGTCGCGAGGGCCTTCGCGCGGCGGCCTACGGCCCGATCGTCCACGACCATCATGTGGACGGCATCCTCAACATCACCACGGCGGATCCCGAGTTCGCCCGCGCCCTCCTCGACGCGATGCCCGATGTGCTGGCCCTCACCGCGACCACGAGCGCGCTGCTCGCCGAGCGGCTGCACGCGTACCGACGCGGGATCGACGTCCGCGAGCGGATCGAGCAACTCCTCGCGAGCCGTGCGTTCCATCCCGTGTTCCAGGTCATCGTGGACCTGGGAACACGGGAGGCCGTCGGCTACGAAGCGCTGACGCGCTTCGACTCCGGTGACCGGCCCGATCTCGTGTTCGCCGACGCCTGGTCGGTCGGGCTCGGCGCCGAGCTCGAGCTGGCCACCGTCGAGCGTGCGGTCAACGCTGCCCGCTCGGCGCTGCCGCCCGGCCTCTGGATCGACATCAACGTGTCGCCGCGCCTGCTGGCCGAGGCCCCCGGACTTGGCGGGGTGCTGTCCGAGGCGGGACGGCCCGTCGTGGTGGAGATCACCGAGCACGAGGCAGTGGGCGACTATGAGGCTGTCCGAAAGGCGGTGCGCGGGCTCGGGCGCGACGTGCGCCTGGCGGTCGACGACGCGGGCGCCGGCGTCGCGAACTTTGGCCACATCATCGAGCTCAAGCCGGACCTCGTGAAGCTCGACATGAGTCTCGTGCGGCGCGTCAACGCCCACCTCGGGCGCCAGGCCCTCGTGATCGCGATGCGCCACTTCGCGCGGAGCGCGGGGTGCCGGCTGGTGGCCGAGGGAGTGGAGACCGAACTCGAGGCGGCCACGCTCGAGAAGCTCGGCGTGGAGTTTGGCCAGGGGTTCCTGTTCGGGCGACCCGGGCCAATGTCGGTGGACGTGCGCAAGCGAAGGCGCATTGCCCCCGGGCGGGGTACCGAAGCGTGACTGGATCAGCGTCGTGACGGGCGTGGGCACAGCGCCGACGGCGCGTCGGGGCTGGGCGGCTCAGGGCGCCGCCCAGCCCGCTCTGCCTCGCGACGAGGCGGAGACGGGCCTCGACGCGTCCATCCACCCCGAAGAGGCGTATCTCACAGGAGCGATCTGAGCAAGCCGACCGGACGCGGTTCCGGTCGCACGCTTGATCGACCGACGAGCGGCGATCGACAAGGCGGCCACTGTGTCAGGGCACCGCATACCACGCGAGCGCATCAGGCACTTTGCTTCGTGTGCCCCCGAGTCCGTCCGGGGGCGCCAGCCCACCCGAATCAACCGACCATCGGCGGCGCAATCCAGCTGCCGCCAAGCCGGCTGCGCCGGACGGGCGCGTCACAGGATCCTCACGCGGGGACCAGTGGGGGCGACCGGCGGCGACCCCTGTGAGCGACCGCTACCGAGCCCGCGCCGATGAGGTGCGCAGGC
>JAJYGM010000105.1 GCA_021785095.1 Actinomycetes bacterium | reverse complement strand
CGACGTCCCAGGTGCGGGGCCCGCAGCTGTGGGCTGACGTCGCTTATCGCGTGGGTGAGCACCCGATCACGTCGTGTCCGGGCTGCTCAGACCCTTCTGTGATGGCCTTACTCGTGTTCCGTATTCGAACTCGGACACGGTGAAGACCCCGTCGAAGGGCGGCCGGTACTCCTCATGGCAGAGCCGGCCGCCTTTCACGTCCAGGTGCTCGAACACCGCCGCGTTGAACTGTTTGCGGGTCCGGTCGTTGGCCTTGCGGTAGGCGTCGCCGCAGCGCGTGGCGAGGGTGGCAGCCAGCTCCAGGATCTCCTGCCATTCGTCGAGGTTGGCGTCGAGGTCTGCGAGCCGGTCCTTGGCAGCGTCGATGTCGGCACCGATGCGGGCCTGCTCGGTCTTCAGGGTCGGCACATCGATCGCTCCGGCGTAGTAGGCGTCGAGGAGCTTGTGCCGCTGGGCTTCCGCCATGGCGAGGCGGCGGGTGAGCAGTTCGCGCTGGGCGGCGTCGGCGCATTGGCGCTCGACGATCTCGGCTGCCATCTCCTCACGTAGTCGGTCGGCCCACGAAGCCGGGAGCTGGATGCGCTGGTACAGCTCTTCGACCTGGGCTTCGAGGTCCTCGGCTGCGACATACTAAGAAGCGCGGTGATTACTGGACTTCTGCGATGACCCGTGTTATACTGATGTCATCGCCAGAGCTGCCAGATCCCGGGTAAAGCGTGAGCGCGTCAAGCGACGTGGCTTGGAGGAGAAGCGTGCCCAGGTGGTGCGCCTGTTGGAGCGGGGACTCGGCGTCGAAGATGTCGCGGCAGCCTTCGGTGTAGGGCGCTCGACCGTCTATGGCTGGTGGTCCGCCTACCAGAAGATGGGCGAGAAGTCCTTCCCAGTCGGCAAGGCCAAGGGAGCCGTTCCCAAGCTCTCCCCTCGCCAGGTCGCCGGGCTCCGCCGGACGATCGTCGGCACTGACCCCCGCCAGCTCCGTTTCGAGTTCGCGCTGTGGACGCGCGACATGGTCGCCGGGCTGATCAAGGAGCGTTACGGCGTCGTGATGTCCAAGTCGGCGGTGGGCCGGCTGCTGCAGCGCATGGGGCTGTCTCCCCAGCGCCCGCTGGTACGGGCCTACGAACAGGACCCAGAAGCGGTCAGACGCTGGAAGGAAGAGGAGTACCCCAAGATCGCCGCCAAGGCGAAGAGGGCGGGGGCGACCATCTTTTTCTGCGACGAGGCAGGGGTGCGCACCGACCACCATTCGGGGACGACCTGGGCAGAGCGGGGCAAGACCCCAGTCGTGCGGGGGACGGGTCGGCGGGCCTCGCTCAACATGATCTCCGCGGTCTCGGCCAAGGGCAAGCTGCACTTTTGCTTCGCCGGCCGGGTGAACGCAGGAACCTTCATCGAGTACCTGAAGAAGCTCCTCCACGACGTGCGGGGCAAGATCTACCTGATCGTCGACGGGCATTCCGCTCACAAGGCCGCCAAGACCCGCCAGTTCGTCGCCTCGACCAAGGGACGTCTCGAGCTCTTCTACCTCCCGCCGTACTCTCCCGAACTCAACCCCGACGAGTGGGTCTGGAAGAACGTCAAGCACGACCGGGTGGGTCGGGCGGCTGCTCGCTCGGTCGACGACATGAAGGTCGTCATCGAAAAGGCCGTGGCACGGCTGCAGTCGTCCAAGGACATCGTCCGCGGGTTCTTCCGCTCGCCGGACCTCAGCTACATCACCGGTTAGCGCCCACTACCCCACATGTCCAGTAGTCAACGGCCTCATTAGTAGCGCTCCCGGCAGGTGCCCGTCGGGTCGTTCTTCTGGCCCAAGCAGAAGAAGTAGGTGTAGCGGCCCTTGGAGCGCTGGATCGAAAGGCGCCGGCCGCAAACGCCGCAATGCAGCAGACCCTTCAGGTAGTGCGGGTGCTTCCGCTCGCGGGTCCCCCGCGCCGCGCGGGCGGCCAGCAGCTCTTGGACCCGGCGGAAGGTATCGGGGTCGACGAGCGGTTCGTGGGAGCCGGGGTGCTGGACGCCGTTCCACTCGACGATGCCGACGTAGACGGGGTTGGCAAGGATCTTGGCCAGGCCCTGCCAGGTGATGGCCATGGACGTCCGGTCGCGCCGAGCTCGGTTGGTGAGGCCTCGGTGCGCCAGCTCTCCGGCCAAGCGTTGAAGGGTCCACTCGCCAGTCGCGTAGTGCTCGAAGGCGAGCGTAATGAGCGGGGCGCGTTCTGCATCGGGGACGATGCGGGCCACCTGGCGGCCGGCGATCACTTCGCGCAGGTTCCCGTAGCCGAGCGGGGCGCCGTGGGGGAAGCCGCCCATTTTCGCCTTCTGGGTGAGGCCCTTTCGGATCTCGTTCGCCAGGTTGGATGAGTAGAACTCGGCCATCAAGGCGTGGATGCCTTCGACCAACCGTCCCGAGGCGGTCTCCTCCACGTTCTCGGTCACCGATACGAGCGCCACGCTCCGGCGCCGGAGCAGCGCCCGGATAGCGACGTGGTCTTCCATGTTGCGAGCGAGCCGATCGATCTTGTGCACCACGACGGCGTCGACGTCGCGCTCTTCGGCGATGCGGGCCAGCATCTCCTTCAGGGCTGGACGGTCGGCCGATCGCGCCGACTCGCCGCGGTCGACGTACTCGTCGACGAGGTCCCAACCGGCGTCTCGGATGTGGCGGGTGCAGGCCTCGCGTTGGGCGGGGATCGAGAAGCCTTCCTCGCCTTCGCCCTTCTCGGCCTGCTCGCGGGTGGACACCCGCAGGTAGGTCACACAGCGCATCGCATCACGCTCCTTCGTTGATCCCCCCATGTGGGCTCGTTCTTCCTCGGGGTGCAAGTCCTTCGTCGTCAGCTGGCCTCCTCGTAGTGGTTGTCGTCGTCCCGGTAGCGGGCGGCCCGGGCCAGGCGCGCCGTCGATTCCGCCAGCCGTGGCCAGCTGGCCAGCTCGGCCAGGCGCACCCGGGTCCCGTCGGCACCGAGGGGCGCCCAGATGGCGTCTGTCGGCCGAACGGCCAATGGCTGGGTGGTCGTGGCGACCGCCAGGCCCTGGCCGGACAGGGCCGAACGTGCGCCGACCTCGCGCCGCGGACCCGGCACGACCACCAACAGCCAGAAGGCGGCGCCCCAGGCGGCCTCGAGCCGGGCGTAGTCGCCGGCCTTCTTCTCGAGCCGGGAGAGCTGCTCGCTACCCCGGTCGTACTCGAGGCAGAACACCACGGTGGCGTCGCCCTCACGCCAAACCCCAAGCCCGTCGGGACGGACCACCTCGCCGAGGCGGTCCTTGCAGTAGCGCTCTCCCCACCACGTGGACAGCTCTGCGTCGGAATTGGTGCGCGCCGCAGCCACGAGGTGGACAAAGAATTCGTTGGCCCCGACGGTGTGGGCGAGGCGCTGGCTCGTGGCGATCGACAGCGCCCAGTCGGTGCGCCATCGCATCTTGACCTCCCGGTCGGGGTCCTGGTTGGCCATGGACGCCACCACGTAGGCACCGAGGACGTCGAGCACGTAGTGGTACTCGGCCTCCCGGCCGGCGCGCAGGGGTCGGAAGCGTTCCACGAGACGCAGCTCGTCAAGGCGGGTCATCCGGTGCTGGGCGGTGTTGAGATCGCTGAAGAACATCACGTGGATCTGGGACGTGGTCAGCACTCGATGCCAACGAAGGAGACGGAGGATGTGTCGATCGCGATCGGTCAACGACGACGCCACGTCGAAGACCAACCGGTCCGTGATCCTCCGTCGCCGGCGGGAAGACGAAGCAGTCATGCACAATCACCAATACAGTCGGAGTTCACCAGTGGCGGGGGTGGAGCGGCCCCGACGTGCGGTGACGCGTCGCTAGAGGGGGTCACCTCAGGAGTGGCGGGAGAACGGACCCCTGAAACGAGGGGGGAACGGACGGGGTGACGGAGCCCCTTCTTTTCCATCCGCAAGGTCGCCTCGTGCGCCGGACACGTGACACGGCGAACCTCACGTCGTTCGGCGTGCACGTCCACCGCCACCGACAGCAGCGCACGGGCGAGTGGTCGCAGGGCACCCGCTGGCGGCACACTGATGCCAGGGCACACGTCGCCATGCCGCACTTCGGCCGCACCGCAGTGCTCGCAGCACACATGCTCGCGATCTTGCTGATGGCACGCGCACGCCCGCTCACCCGGGTCGGGCACGGCCGACCGCGGATGCTGGAAGTCGGCCCAGTCGCTCCGAGGAGCACGGGTCTTGACGTCGGGGGCTTGGGCTTGCGGATGGTGGGGGCTGGTCTGGGGCTGGTCTTGCGGGTGGTGATCGAGCGCCTGGTGACGACATGACGTGGTCCTGGCTTGCGTCATCGGCCCACCACCGCGGCGCCGGTCAGCACCTCGACCAAGCGATGGTCATCCTCGTTCGCTGGGATGCGCCACACCGCCTCGGTGGCGAGGGTAGGTGCGCTGCTCCCGACGAGGCCGACTGCCAGGCGGGGGACGGCCGTCTTCATCGCCAGCTGGTCGGCCTTGCGGATGGTGGGGGTGTCCCCCACGTGTCGAATTGCGTTGAAGATGGCGGCGCGGTGACCCGTCCTCTGCGTCAGCACCAGCACTACGCGGGGGACCCTGGCCGAAGCCGCAGCAAGGTAGTCCGCCCAGCGGGCGACCACCGATGCCAGGCGCGGTGCCGGAATGCGATCGACGCTGGCGAAGAGCAGCGCCTCGATCTCCGCACCGGCGCCCAGCCGCGCCGTGAGTACGGCATCAGCCGAGAGGTTCCCATCCTCACCCGTGCGCGGATCCACGTACCTGACGCCGGGCCGGAAGCGGTGCCAGGCGGTCACCACCAGCCCGATGGCGGGACCGTGGTCCAAGAGCCCGAGCCAGAGGTCGCTCAGAGCTGCACCCGTCCGCAGGCCGGACAGGTCCTCGCTCCAGGCCCGCGGTGGCTCGGTACCGACCGCAGCGGCCCCGAACGGGGTGAGCCAGACGTGGTACGGGCAGGTGCCGATGGCCGCTTGCGGTCGGTGGCGGTTGACCAGTCCGGCGCTGTAGAGGACGCCGAGGCGGTGCTGAACGGTCCGCTCGGGCATCCCGGTGAGCCGGACGAGTTGGCTGGTCGTGAGCGCCTCGTGCTCGCGGAGCAGCGTGAGCAGGTGCCGGTCGACCGGCCGGAGCGTGCCGGTTGGTACTGCCCCCGGAGTGCCCCGGATCGAGTCAAGCGGGGGGTGAACAGGGGTCGGCCGTAAAGGCGCACGCGATCGATCGTGCGCTGACGTGGGGTTTTGAAACATGATGCCGTGCCCTGCCGGCCGAGCAAGCGCCTCGAGCCATGGAGGAGACCTCGATCGGGCCGCGAAGTCAAGGGGTTTTCGAAGATTTTTTGGTCCGGCCCGGGCCGATGCGAAGATGTCCTACCAGCGCACCCGCGCCACTCCCGACGCCAAGGCCCCCATTCATGCTGCTCACGATCTCAACCGACCACCGCCCGGCCACCGATCTCGGGTACTTGCTGCACAAGAACCCCTCCGCCCACCACTGCGCCGAGTTCGGCTTCGGTCGAGCCCACGTCGTCTACCCCGAGGCGAACAACGAGCGCTGCACCGCGGCCGTCGTCGTCGACGTCGACCCCGTTGGACTGGTCCGTCGCCGTGGCCCGCGAGGCAATGACTTCTCTCTTGGCCAGTACGTCAACGACCGCCCCTATGCGGCCTCGTCCTTCATGTCTGTGGTCCTGGGCAAGGTGTTCTCGACCGCGATGGCAGGGAGGAGCAAGGAGCGCCCCGAGCTGGTCGGACAGGCCATCTCGTTGGAGGTCCGTCTGCCAGTGACGCCCTGCCGTGGCGGCGAGGAGGTCGCGCTCCGGCTCTTCGAGCCTCTTGGCTACGAGGTCACAGCACAGACCATCCCGCTCGACCCGCGGTTCCCGGGGTGGGGGGACAGCCAATACGTAGACCTCACCTTGAGGGCAGCCGTGACCCTGAAAGGGCTCCTTGAGCACCTCTTCGTTCTTCTGCCCGTGCTCGACGATGACAAGCACTACTGGGTAGGGCAAGACGAGATCGACAAGCTCCTGCGAAGAGGCGGCGACTGGCTCTCCGGACACCCAGAGCGGGACCTCATCACGCGCCGCTACCTACGCCATGACCGTCAGCTCACCCGGGAGGCCCTGAGTCGGCTCATGGAGGAGGACCTGGAAGACCCCGACGAGGCAGAGGCCCGGTACGACGCTCAGGAGCAGGCGGTCGAAAAGCCGATCAACCTGAACCAACAACGACTCGACGCCGTCCTCCGAACCGTTCGCGCCAGCGGCGCCCGCCGAGTGCTGGACCTCGGCTGTGGCGAGGGAAAGCTGGTGGGCGAACTGCTCCGTGTGCAGGGCATCGAACAGGTCGTGGGAATAGACGTCTCGTTTCGCATTCTCGAGGTCGCTGCCAAGCGCCTGCACCTCGACACCATGGCGCCGAGCCAACGTGCCAGGGTCGATCTCGTCCAGGGGTCACTTACCTATCGCGACGCCCGCCTGGTCGGCTTCGACGCGGCCGCAGTCGTCGAGGTGATCGAACACCTCGATCCTTCTCGGCTGGGGAGCTTCGAGCGCGCGGTTTTCGCCCACGCCCGACCGTCGACGGTGATCGTCACCACGCCCAACGTCGAGTACAACGTCCGCTTCGAGTCATTGCCGGCCGGCGCATTCCGTCATCGCGACCATCGTTTCGAGTGGACTAGGGCGGAGTTCGCCAACTGGTGCGAACAGATAGGGACCCGGCACGGGTATGCGCTGTCCCTCTCCGGCATTGGGCCCGAGGATGCCACTGTCGGGCCTCCCACCCAGATGGCGGTGTTCAGCAGATGACTGTCCTGAAGATCCCGGAGCTCTGCGTCGTGGCGCTCGTAGGGGTGACCGGCTCAGGAAAGTCGACCTTCGCGACCCGCCATTTCCTGCCGACCGAGGTCCTGTCTTCCGACTTCTGTCGAGGTCTGGTCGCCGACGAGGAGAACGACCAGACGGCCACGAATGCCGCCTTCGACGTGCTGTACTACATCGCCGGCAAGCGCCTCGAAGCAGGGCGACTGACCGTGGTGGACGCCACCAACGTGCAGACCGAAGCCCGGCGATCCGTCGTCAATCTGGCCAAGGCAAACAACGTTCTGGCCGTGGCGATCGTGCTCGACGTCCCAGAAGACGTGTGCGCTGCTCGCAATGCATCGCGCTCTGACCGCCAGTTCGGCCCACACGTGCTGCGCAACCAGCGCAGCCAGCTTCGTCGCTCGATACGGGGATTGCGCCGTGAAGGGTTCCACCGCGTCTACCACCTGAAGGACGAAGAGGAGATCGCCGCGGCCACCTTCGAGCGTGAGCCGCTCTGGAACGACCGTAGGAACGATCACGGGCCCTTCGACGTCATCGGCGACGTCCACGGATGCCACGAAGAGCTAAGGGCGCTGCTGACCGCCCTCGGCTACGAGATCGACCCCGACGGGCTCTCGGCCCGTCACCCCCATGGCCGTCGGGCAGTCTTCCTCGGCGACCTGGTCGACCGAGGCCCGGCGACGCCGGCTGTGCTGCGGTTGGTCATGGGCATGACTGGCGAGGGGAGTGCGCTGTGCATCCCCGGCAACCACGAGGTGAAGCTGCTTCGAGCGCTGAACGGCCGAAACGTCACCACTGGTCATGGCCTCGCCCAGAGCCTCGAGCAGCTCGCAGCGGAACCGCCGGAGTTCTCCAAGCAGGTCGTCTCGTTCCTCGATGGTTTGATCAGCCATTTCGTGCTCGATGAGGGACGGCTCGTCGTAGCGCACGCTGGGCTCCCGGCCAACATGCAGGGACGCGCCTCCGCGACGGTCCGCTCGTTCGCGCTCTACGGCGACACGACGGGAGAGACCGACGAGTACGGCCTTCCGGTGCGCTACCCGTGGGCGGAGGACTACCGAGGAGAGGCCACGGTCGTCTACGGCCACACGCCGGTGCCCGAAGCCGTCTGGCTGAACCGGACGATCTGCATCGATACCGGCTGCGTCTTCGGAGGCCAGCTCACGGCCCTGCGTTACCCCGAACGCGAGCTGGTCTCTGTGCCAGCGAAGGAGGTCTACTACGAGCCAGTCAGACCGCTCGCGTCGACTCCAGCCGATGAGGCACGCGAACCTACCGACCTGGACCTCGATGACGTCCTCGGCAAACGGATAATCGAGGCCCGCTTGGCCGGCACCGTCACGATCCGCGAGGAGAACGCCGCCGCCGCCCTCGAGGTCATGAGCCGGTTCGCTGTCGACCCACGATGGCTCGTCTATCTCCCTCCGACGATGTCCCCTACGGCGACCTCGGACCGGGAAGGGCTGCTCGAACATCCCCACGAGGCCTTTGCCGCCTTTCGGGCCGTCGGCGTTCGCACCGTGGTATGCGAGGAGAAACACATGGGGTCTCGAGCCGTCGTTGTAGCGTGCCGGGACGCCTCGGTCGCATCACGACGCTTCGGAATCGACGCGCCCTCTGGCGGTGTCGTCTTCACCCGGACCGGCCGCCCCTTCTTTGCCGACGGGGAGAGGGAAGCCGCCTTTCTGGCCAAAGTGCGCGCCGCAATATCCATGACGGGTCTCTGGGAGGAGCTCGCCAGTGATTGGCTCGTGCTCGACTGCGAGCTTCTCCCGTGGTCCGCCAAGGCGGAGGACCTGTTGCGTCAGCAGTACGCCGCCGTGGGCGCCGCCGCGGTTCGAGCCGTGCGCGCCGAGGACGCGGTCGTCCAAGCGGTAGCGGCACGGGGGGTGGATGTCGCCGATCTCACCGCCGAAATGAGCCAGCGTGCCGCCATGGTGGATGGATTCGTTGCCGCATATGGCCAGTACTGCTGGCCGGTGGAATCCGTTGACGACCTCAAACTCGCCCCATTCCAGGTCCTAGCTGGGGAAGGATCGGTCCACGCCCTTCGGGACCACCCGTGGCATCTGGAACTGCTCGGGCGCCTCGCTGATGCCGACCCGACGACGTTCCGGGCCACCAAAGCCATCACCGTGGAGGTGGAAGACAAGACCTCCTGGGAGGCTGGAACCGAGTGGTGGGAGGAGATGACCAGCCGGGGAGGCGAGGGCATGGTGGTGAAGCCGGTCGATGCCGTTCACCGTGGCCCCAAGGGCTTGGCGCAGCCCGGCATCAAAGTGCGTGGTCGGGAGTACCTCAGGATTATCTATGGCCCCGAGTACACGGCCGAACGACACCTGTCGCGTCTCCGCGCCCGTGGCCTCGGGCACAAGCGCTCCCTCGCCATCCGCGAGTTCTCCCTTGGCATCGAGGCGCTGGAGCGGTTCGTCGCCGGAGAACCGCTCTACCGCGTGCATGAGTGCGTGTTCGGGGTTCTCGCCTTGGAGAGCGAGCCGGTCGACCCACGGCTATAGCTCGTCTTCGGTCGCGGCCCCCGATCTGGTTACAAATGCCGCACAAGCTGGCCAATCTGCTCCCGCAACTGTCCGGGGTTCGAATAACGACAACTCAACACCACCGTAGGTTTTGGATCTTCGGGCTGAAGGCCCAGAATTTCCTGGGCTTTCATGCCGTTCCGGTGCTCTCCCACGGGGTTATCCACAGGGTTTATCGACGCGATTATCGACCGTTGATCACCCTGCCCTACGCAGCCCTGGGCAGGGCATCACGTCGCCGCACCGCCCGCACGCTGGGCATTCGCGAAATGTTGCGTCGAAGGCACACGGATTGCCCGCGTTGCCCTACGCGGCCCTACCGCAGCGTAGGGCAGTGCCCTACTCGACGAGTCGCCGAGAGGCAGGCCGATCTTCGTGGTGCGACGCGTGGACTCGTCGCCGCCCGCGCGAACGGCCACCAGTAGTCGGGATCTTCGGGAAACTCGCCGAAGGCGTTCAGCGGCCCGCTCAGCAGGTAGTAGTTGCGCATGAGGTGGGCAACCGAGGGAACGCCATCGAACACCGACCGCTTGAGCTCGCCATAGCCCTCCCACAGGAGAAACCAGCCACTGCTCGACGACGTGCGGCGACCGAGGATGGGGAGCAGCGCGGCCAACTGCTCGATCGTCAGGGATCTGCTGACGTGGTGGTCGCTGGCGTCGGGGCCGACATTGACCTGTGGGTGCCGAGAACCCCGTCCACCCAGTTCATGCGACCATCCGGTACTCGTGGATGAGGCCGCCCAAGCGGTCGGTTCTTCGTAGCTTGCCGAGGTCGATGTCGTCGATCGGCGCCGGAGTCGCATCGAGTGTGGATGGTGCACGCTGGCCGAGAGTGCGGTGCAGCCGGTGCGTGTTGTAGTGCGCGACGTACTCGGCGAGTACGGCGTCGAGATGGCGGCGTCCGAGGATGAGCATCCGGTCGAGGCACTCGCGCCGGATGGTGCCGATCACGCGCTCGCAGATGGCGTTCGCTCGAGGGGCCCTGACTGGGGTTCTGATGACCCTGACGCCATCGGCAACAAAGACCGCGTTGAAGGACCCGGTGTACTTGGTGTCGCGGTCGCGGACGACGAACTTGATGGCGCTCGCTCCATCCGCGAGCTCCATCGAGAGGTTCCGGGCCTGCTGGGTCACCCAGTCTGAGACCGGCTTGGCGGTCACGCCGGCGATCCGCACGAGCCGCGTGTCGTGGTGGATGAACACGAGCACGTAGAGCCTGCGAAGGAGAACGGTGTCGACGTGGAAGAAGTCGCACGCCATCAGTCCCTTCGCCTGCGCAGAAAGGAACTCCGCCCAAGTCGGCCCCGACCTGCGTGGCGACGGCTCGACGCCGTGGCGCTTCAAGATCGCCCAGACGCTCGAAGGGGCGATGGCGATGCCCATGGTCGCCATCTCGCCGTGGACGCGCCGGTAGCCCCAGTCGGGGTTCTCCTTTGCCAACCGGACGACCAGCGCGGTGGTTCCCTTCGCGATGCCCGGCCGACCGGGTCGGCTCCGCGGGTAGGTCCAGTGCTTCGCGACGAGGTCCCGATGCCAGCGCAGCAGGGTCTCTGGCTGGACGAAGAAGCGCCCGAGCCGTCGGCGGGGGAGCAGGCGTGCGACTCCCGCCAGCACCGCCCGGTCCGCAGGCTCCAGCATCGGCCGATGAACCTGGCGGCGGAGCACCGCGACTTCGTGTCGAAGCATGACGATCTGGACGGCGAGGTCAACGTTGCTCCGGCCGATGAGTCGGATCAGCTGAAGGACGCGACAGAACGCTCGGTAGAGGAACGAGAGGGTCACCGCCGGATGCTCGCTGTAGCAGCCTGCCGACGTCAAAGTCCAGGTCGAAGCCCGTGGATGACGTTCTCGGCACCGACAGGAGTGGCGCCCCAAGTGCCGGCTCGGGCCATCCGCCAGCGCCACCGGTGGTACCATACATGCCGTGGAGAAGACGACGCTGTACCTGCCGGAGAACCTGAAGGCGGCGGTCAAGCGGGCTGCAGCCGAGCGCGGGGTGTCCGAGGCGGAGGTCATCCGCGAGTCGATTCGTGTGTCGGTCGGCGGTGTTCGCCCGCGTCCTCGTGGCGGGCTGTACTCGAGCGGGAAGCCGATCGCCCGCGATGCCGAGGAGCTGCTTGCCGGCTTCGGGGAGCGCTGAGGGGTGCCTCCCGTCATCGTCGACACCAGCGCGTTGCTGGCGTTCTTCGACGCTTCCGAGCCCGACCACGACGCGGTGTCGGAGGTGCTGGCCGTAGCCGACGTCCTGGTCGTCTCGCCGTATGTGGTGGCTGAGCTGGACTACCTCGTCGCCACTCGGCACGGGGTCGACGACGAGCTCGCCGTGCTCGACGAACTGGCCGCCGGGGCATGGGACTTGGCAGCGTTCGACGAAGAGGCGCTTCGCCGCGCTCGCGCGATCATCGCCAGCTACCGGGACCAGGCGATCGGCGTGGCGGATGCCTCGATCGTGGTCCTGGCCGAGCGGTACCGGACGCGCACGATCGCCAGCCTGGACCGCCGGCATTTCGACGTTGTCAGGCCGCTCGACGGCGGCTACTTCGCGGTGCTCCCGCGCGTGGGTTGACGGCGCCGGTGGGATACGTCTCACCGGCGACGCCGACGCCGACGCCGACATCGAACCCGCATGGGCTGACGAAGCCTTCGCGGACGACGACGCCCTCGTGGACTCGCCGGATCCCGCGTCGAAGTCCGGGAAGACCGATCGGCTGGTCGGATATTCAACGGCTCGTATGGTCATCGTCGTGGTCTACCTCCACGACGAGTTGATCGGCGTGAACGCATGGAAGGCGAACGAGACGCAGACCCGGCGCTACTGGGAGGAGCAACGATGAAAGAGAAGGAGCTTCAAGAGCTCGTCGCCGAGGAGACCGCGGCGTCGGAGGCAAGCCGGGACCAGCCGCTCTCAGAGCGTGCGCTTCGCAAGGGCCAGAGCCGCTCGGTCGTCTACTCCGTCCGCCTCACCCCCGAGCAGACCGACGAGATCCAACGGATCGCAGACGAGGCGGACATCCCTGCATCTGCTCTTGTCCGTGACTGGGTGGTGGAAGGGCTCGCCGCAGAACGCGGCGCTGCAACTCTCGACTCGCTGGTGGACACGTTGTCGCGCGACGTCGACAAGCTCCGCCGCAGCGTTGCCCGGCGTGAGGCGTCCTGATTATCGCCGGAGGTTCAAAGCTGAGTAGGCGCGTGCCCCAGGCAGTGCCCTATGCAGAGGCCGTGACCAGCACGTTCGCAGGACCTGTCGAGCGAAGCCGCGCAAACACGTGATGTCACCTCCACCGGATGGTCTTCACCAAAGATCCCCTTTGAGCTCACCGAAGTCGCTGGTAACGGGCTTTGGCTGCGTCCAGGAGAGCACGGGGGTGTGTCAGTGCCATGGAGGCCCCCTGAGCTGGGTGTTCTCGGGCA
>JAJYGM010000265.1 GCA_021785095.1 Actinomycetes bacterium | reverse complement strand
TCACGGGCGGATCCCCACGACCCCCCGCGCCCTCACGCGGGGCTCCCGCCCCCGGCCGCCGCCATCGCCGGCGTGGGTGCGGGCGGCTCCGCCGCGCCCCGGGCAGCCGTCGGTCCGGCACCGTCGAGCGGCTGCGGGCGGCGGCGGCGCCGCGGGAACAGGGCCAGCAGGGTGCCGGCCGCCATCACGCCACCCCCGATCCAGAGCCACGCCACGAGCGGCTGCACGATCACCCCGATCGTCGCCGCCCCCCCCGCCTTCCCCGGGGGGCCGACGAAGGTGAGGTAGACGTCGTCACGGGCGCCCGAGTCGATCGCAGGGCTCCCCACCGCCTCCGTCGACGTCCCGAACTGGCTCACGCCCGGGTAGAGGATCCGGCTCCGGTCCACCCGCACGATCGCCTCGTCGGAGGTCTCCGAGGGCGTGACGACCGTGCGCGTGCCGAGGTAGGTGATGCGGTGCCCGTCGAAGGTGGCGCTCTGGCCACGCCGGAGCGTGACCTGGCCACGCTGGCCGTAGTGGGTCGCGGCGACGAGCGCGACCGCGATGATCGCCACGCCGAGGTGGACCACCATCCCGCCGTTGGAACGGCTCCCAGCTGCCGACAGCGGGCCCCGGCCCGCCGCGAGCGCGGCACGCGTGGTGCGCCACAGGGAACGCGCTGCGGAGGCTGCGGCGAAAGCCGCGAGACCGAAGGCGACGAGGAGCGAGATCCCGCGCACGCCCGCCACGACGCAGCCGACGACCGTCGCCGTCGCGGCCCACGCCGGCCAGTACAGGCGCTTCAGCGCGGCCTCCCCATTCGCCCGCCGCCAGGGCAGCGCCGGGCCGATCGCCATGAGGAACAGCAGCGCGAGGGCGATCGGGGTGGTGACGGTGTCGAAGTACGGCGCGCCGACACTCACCTGGTAGCCCTGGAGGGCCTGCACGAACAGCGGGAACACCGTGCCGAGCAGGACGACGAACGCGAACGCGGCGAACGCGATGTTGTTCGCGAGGAAGGCCCCCTCCCGGGACCAGAGGGTCTCGACCCGACCGGGCGCACGGAGCTTGTCGCCACGCCACGCGATCAGGCCCACACCGGACAGCACCACCACGAGGAAGAAGGCCATCAGCACGTCACCCAGGTTCGAGTCCGAGAAGGCGTGCACGGACTGGACGTCCCCGGAGCGCGTGAGGAAGGTCCCGAGGATGGTGAGGGAGAAGGTGGCGATGATGAGGGAGAGGTTCCAGACGCGTAGGAGTCCACGCCGTTCCTGCGCAACAGCCGAGTGCAGGTACGCGGTCCCGGTCAACCAGGGCAGGAACGCCGCGTTCTCGACCGGGTCCCAGGCCCAGAACCCACCCCAGCCGAGCACCTGGTAGCTCCACCACGCCCCGAGGACGATCCCGAAGCCGAGGCAGCCCCACGCGAACAGCGTCCAGCTCCGCATCTCGCGCAACCAGCCCTCTCGGAGTCGCCCGGTGACGAGTGAGGCGATCGCGAAGGCGAACGGCACCGTGAAGCCCACGAAGCCGAGGTAGAGCAGCGGCGGGTGGAACGCCACCAGCGCCCTCTGCTGGAGGAGCGGGTCCGGCCCCGGCCCGTTCACCGGCGGCACGCCCTTCACCGTTGCGAAGGGTGTGGCAGGTCCCACCATCAGGCCGAAGAAGAAGGCGCTCACGGCGAGCATCACGACCGTCGCCCAGCCGACCAGGGGGTCGGTCAGGCGCCGGCGGAAGTGGGTGACCATGGCAACCAGGTACCCGGCGAGCACGAGGCCCCAGAGGAGGAGGGAGCCCTGGAGCGCCGACCACATCCCCGTGATGTCGTAGAGGAGCGGGGTCTGGCGAGAGTTGTTCTGCGCCACGTAGGCGAGGCGGAAGTCGTGCGTCAGGAAGGCATGCTCCATCGCGATGGTCGCCGCCACCGCGCCGGCGAGGACCAGCCACGCGTACGTGCGCCCGGAACGCACGAGCGCGGGGCGGTTGCGGAACAGCCCCACCAGCACGACGACGATGCCGACGACGGCAGCGGCGAACGCGAGGAGGACCCCGCTCCGGCCGAGGGCCGCGTTCACCCGGCCGCCCCACTCGACCCGCTCCCGGCCGCACCCGAGCTGGCGGTGGCCGCTCCGCTCGTGTTCGCCGGCGCGCCCGCGGCGCTCGTCGAGCCCTTGCTCGCCGACGTTGCGGGCAGGTAGGTCGAGGAGTGCTTCACGAGGATCTGGTTCGAGTAGAAGGTGGACCCCCTCGTTGCGAAGTGGCCGGCCAGCACGACCTCGATCCCCGCGGCGAAGAGCTGTGGGGGGTTGCCGATGCTGTGCACCGGGACCGTGACCCCGCCGGCGGTGACGGAGAAGGCGACACCGCCCGGGATCTGGCGGACCGTCCCAGGAACGACCTTCCCCTCGATGCGGAAGGACGAGGTGCCGAGCGTCGTCCGCTCCGCGACGGCCTTGTTGACCGGGAGGTAGAACTGGAGCGCACTCCCGATCCCCTTCACCAGGAGGAAGACGAGCGCAGCGACGATGACTGCGCCGACGACCCACTGGCGTCGCGTCATCTTCCGGGACGGCGGCCCGGCCCGGCGGGTGACCAGGGTCGGCGTCCGACCGGCACCGC
>JAJYGM010000125.1 GCA_021785095.1 Actinomycetes bacterium | reverse complement strand
CGAGGTGCCGCCGCTCGCGTCGCTGCACGTCGTCCACCGTCGTCGTCACCGTCGTCACCGTCGTCGTCACCGTCGTCGTCACCGTCGTCGTCACCGTCGTCGTCACCGCGTGGGCGCGTCGCCCTTCCGGCGCGTCCGCGCGCAGACAGCCTCTCCCAGCTCGCGGGTGAGCTCGACGAGGAGCATCCGGTCGCTCTCGCTCAGCGGGCCTTGGTCGCGGCCGACCCAGAGGACCGACGACACGCGGGCCAGTGTGGTGAGGCGCGTGGACCCGTGTGCGAACACGAATCCCCCTGCCAGGTAGAAGAAGTCCTCCCAGTCCTCCATGACGTCCTCTGGGCGGATGAGCCCCTGGAGGAGGGCGACCGCGTAGCGGTAGAGGTGCTCGAGCGACGGGAGGGCGAGGCTGGACGTCTCGTCGAGGTAGCCGAGGAGGCGCGCGTCGATCGGCCCAAGGTAGGCGGTCAGGTCGGCGTCCACGCTCACGCTGGTGCGCGTGGCGGCGCGAACAGCCCGATGAGGACACCGACGATCGCGCACCCGCCGACGATCACGGCGAAGGGCCACCACGCGCTGAACGCGGCGACCCCTGAGACGGCGAGGAGGATCACCGCCCCCAACCCGAGGAACAGCCCGCCGAGGAACCCCTGGATCGGGTGACGGCGGAGCCTGCGCGACTGGGCCACGAAGCTCACGGCCCGGTCCCTCCTTTGCCTCCCGCCGGCGGCGCAGCGTCGGCTCGGCCCGACCCCGGAGGCGGGCCGGTTGCGGGTCCATGCCGCGGGGCACGTGTCTCCGCCACCGACCCCGTGGGCACTGTCGTGGCCGGATCGTGCGAAGGGCGTGTCTTCACCACCGACCCGGTGGGCATCGTTGTGGCCGGCTTTCGCGGGGGGCGTGTCGCGACCACGGACCCCGTGGGGACGACCCGGAACCGGGCGAGCCAGCTCGGGCGCGCACCTGCCAAGAGTGCGAGGCCAAAGAGCACGAAGACGATCCCTGCCCACATCGCAAGCCCGGTCGCAGGGTCCCCTGTCAACGAGACGTAGACCGCCCCGGTGCAGGCGCCCCCGGCCCCGCTGATCTGGCCGCTCACGTAGTACAGGCCGGTCAGCCCGAGCCAGGACGGGAGGTACGAGCCGATGTGCAGGACCCCTGCGGCGCTCGTGGCGTGCGAGCCGTTGGCCGAGCTGCCGGAGAGGGCCGGGAAGCCGTCGATGTGCACCCACCAGTCGTGGTCGCTGAAGGCGACCGGCGTCGTCCCCGACCAGCTGATCGTCCCGCCCCGCGCGACGTGGAGCGGGTCGGCCGAAGTCGCTCCGGGTGCCTCCGGACCGCTCGCCGTGTCGAGGACCTTCCCCTTCGGCTGGTGGGAGGTCGCCTGTCCTCTGCAGCCTCCGGCGAGCGTCACCCCGACGGGGGTCGGCCGGTGCGCCGCGCCAGACGCGAGCCCGACAGGCGCTGCGAGCGCGACCAGCGCCGCAGCGCCGGAGACGAGAGCGCCCGCGACGAGGGTGCTTCCGGGCGCGGTCGCCCGGGGTGCCCTCCACCGCGCCGATGGCACGGGCTCTCGGCTCCCGATCCCTCGACCCGAGGTCCTCTTCACGTGGTTGCCCGTCTTCGCGGGATCGCCCGTCCTCGCGGAATCCCCCGTCTTCGCTCGGCCGGTCACGCGGCACCAAGAACAGACCGCTCGACCGGGCGCCCGGAGAGACCGCTCGTGCCGGCGCCCGGCGATGCGCCCGGCGATGCGCCCGGCGATGCGCCCGGCGATGCGCCCGGCGAAAAGGCGCGATCCCCGGCTCCCCCCTGGAGCGAGGAGGCGGTTCTCGTCTCCACCTCCGCACCCCGAGATGGAGGTGGCCGGTGGAGTGGGGTGCCTGCCCGGTAACCCGCTCGCGCGGGCGCTCCCTCGGCGGCACGCCGACCAGCCCCACCGGCCACCTTCGTCGGTCCCTCCGCATACCGGCGACGGCGCGAAGTCCGCCTGCTGGAACCGACCGATCGAGAACCCACCAGAGATCTCCCGTCGACCACGTAGGCACCGTCGGACTCGCCAATCCGGCAGACGGCCCGGGTCTCACGGAGTGGCGCGTCCGTGCGCGACGCGGCGAGCGACCGAGCAGGGGAGCGCTCCGATACCCCCGGCCCAACCGCCCTCGGGAACCGCTCAGACGTGGATCCGCGACGCACGGAAACAGGAGGCGCGTGGCGACCATGCCCGTTCACCTCGAGCGCCCGACGTCGCTCTTCCATGGCCCGCCCTCTCCGGGCACGCGATCCAGCAACTGCCGGCTCCCGCGATGATCCTCTCCACCCGCGGTGGCCAAAGACCACCGCCAATCAACAGCCAGATTGTTCGACGGCCATGTCACGCCGCCCACTATGCGCGCTCAATTCTTCATCAACACTGGAAACTCCAGGACAGACCCGGGTTCCGAGGCGCAGCGGTCGACGAAAGCCGCGTCCGCCCATGTGCGGGGCGGGGCTGCCTCGCGTCCGGGGCCACGAGAACCGAGAGCGTGTCGGCAGCAGCGCTCCTCTGCTGGAGCAGCGGCCAGTCCGTCGGAGCAGCGGCCAGACCGTTGGAGCAGCGTTCAGGCCG
>JAJYGM010000365.1 GCA_021785095.1 Actinomycetes bacterium | reverse complement strand
CAACCTGTGGGTGCCGAGAATGCCATCCATGCCTGCGAACAGCACTTTGACGCCTGGAATCAGGCGCGGCGAGCATCCAGCGATGACCCTCTCGTTCCTCTACTGGGCGTTCTGCCGCATCCTGCAGCTCATCCGACTGATCGGTCGCAGTGACACGGATCTCGCCATCGAGGTCGTCATGCTGCGCCACGAGGTGGCGGTCCTCCGACGCCAGGTCCACCGACCGGCGCTGCAGTCTGCCGACCGGGCGGTGATGGCGGGGCTCGCACATCTGCTGCCCCGTCGGCGACTCGGGCGCTTCTTCGTCCGACCAGAAACTCTGCTGCGCTGGCACCGGGCCCTTGTCACGAAGCGCTGGACCTATCCTTACCGCCGTCCCGGTCGTCCGGGCATCGCGAAGGGAACCACCGCGCTCGTCGTGCGCTTGGCGAAGGAGAACCCGACTTGGGGCTACCGCCGCGTCCACGGCGAGCTGGCCACCATGGGCATCGTCATCGCCCCCTCGAGCGTGTGGGCCATCCTGAAGCGCCACGGCATCGAGCCGTCACCGCGACGATCGGGACCGACCTGGGCGGAGTTCCTCGCCGCGCAGGCCAAGAGCTTGATGGCGTGCGACTTCTTCCACGTCGACACCATCCTCCTCCGCAGGCTGTACGTGCTCGTGTTCATCCACCACGACAGCCGCTTCGTGCGGATCGCCGGCATCACGCGGAATCCGGTCGCCGGCTGGGTCACCCAGCAAGCCCGCAACATCTCGATGGAGCTCGCCGACCAGGCGAACTCGGTCAAGTTCCTCATCCGCGATCGCGACACCAAGTTCACCGCCTCCTTCGACGCCGTCTTCGACGCCGAGGGCACCACCACCATCAAGACCCCCATCCGGGCACCCCGGGCCAACGCCATCTGTGAGCGGGTGATCGGCGCCATCCGGCGCGAGTGCCTCGACCGCATGCTCATCCTCGGCCGCCGCCACCTCGAGGCAGTCCTTACCGAGTACGTCGAGCATTACAACGCGCACCGGCCCCACCGGTCCCTCAGCCAACGACCGCCCGCTGATTCCGGTGCGGCCCCTCCCACCATCAGCGACGTTGACGCCAGGCTACGAAGAACCGATCACCTGGGCGGCCTCGTCCACGAATACCAGATGGTCGCCTGAGCTGGGCGGACGGGGTTCTCGGCACCCACAGGCCTCTCCGACCCGAGCACTCTTCACCCGCCTCGCCTGCGGAGAGGAAGCGGGCGCACGTCGCCGAGCGGTTCCGCCGGCCCTGTACCGCCCTTGGGACCGAGGTGGTCGAGAGGACGGAGGCCTCGAGATCGAGCGGTCGCCCGTCTCCGCCGAGGCGGCAGGCGCGCCGGAATCAGTCGGGGAAGTCCGCGGCCGCCTCGTCGCCGGCAGCCGCCCCGTTGCGGCCGTCCAGCCATGAGCTCACCCGGTCGAAGACGGTCTGCACGCCGTTGCCGGCCCGGTCGACGATCGAGGAGAACCGGGTGCGGTAGTGGCCGAAGGCGGCATCGAACTCCGCCGATGCAGGAGGTTCCTGGCCACGGCGGAGGTACTGGCCGGAGCGGATGCGGTCGTAGTCCCCGGAGGCCACCCACTCGACGAGCTCCCGCACCCGCCGGACGGGGAACGGGTGGGTGGTGTGGACCTCGGTGAAGAAGCGGGACCACCTAGCGAAGGGGTCCTCCTCCCGCTCGTACTCCATCGCCTGGCGGATGAAGGCGTCGAGGTTCATCTCCGCCACCGGGCCGCCGGCGATCCGCATGAGGGTCAGGCACGGCAGCTGCGGGTCCGCGGTGACGAGGGCCGAGGCCCGGTCAGCGGTGAGCTCGGCCGCCCTCGACCACTCGAGGAGGGCGTAGTAGAGCGCGAGGAGCGGCAGTCCGGCGAGCGGCTGGGCCTTCAGCGCGCCGCTCAGCAGCAAGCGGGTGAGCTGGAAGGCCGTGTTGAGCGTCACGTGCTGGGCGAGGACGTGACCCATCTCATGAGCGAGGACGGACTTGAGCTCGTCGTCGCTGTAGGAACCGACGAGGCCCGACATGACAAGGGTGACCGGCTCGTTGGCGCCGATCGTCATGGCGTTGCCGACGGGCATCTGGGTGAGATAGAGCGACGGGCAGGCGGACAGGTCGAGCGTGTTGGCGCACTGGCGCTGCATCGCCCAGATCGCCGGGAGCTGATCTTCTCCGAGGCGGACGGCCTGGCCGAGGAAGAGCTGGCGCAGTCGTCGCTCGTAGGTGAGCTCGGTCAGCACCCTGATCGCCCGATCGAGCATCGGCACCGAGTGGAGGGCCGCTGTCGCCGCCCGGTCTGCCGGATGGGCGAAGCCCTGCGGGCTGATCCCGGGATACCTGAGGGCCGGCTCGATGCTCGTCATGGCTCGCCTCCTTGCGGGCATCAGCATGGCACCGGGACGGCTCTGCCGGGGCCCGCCCAGACTCGCAACGGAGTCGTCGCCTCCCGAGCGACAATTACAGCGATCACCGGCGACCTCTAGAGCTCGACGACGTGCCGGTCGTCTACGGCCATCTGCTCTCGCGCTGGCGGCGCCCCGAGACGGCCGAGGAGCCCACCTCCGAGACGTGGCTGGCGACCGCCCGCGTCGGGGGAACAGCCCTCGCCGGCGCCTGCACCCCGCGCGACGCGTCGCGAGCTGCTCGACCACCGGCACCGCCAGGGCGCGAGCGCCGTTGGCCCGCCGGCTCGACCGCCCCAGGGCGGAGCCCGGCCTCAGGTCCCGAGGGCCGGCCGCGGTGCGGCCTCACCTTCGGCTACGTCGACGACCCTCCCGGTCACAGAGGCGGCCCGAGCCGCGTACAAGCGCCGGCGCTCTCTCTCAACGGATCACCAGGGCGAGGGCGCCGAAGGTCCGAGGTGCTGCGACGCCCGGCCGAAAGGAGCCGTCCGGAGCGGCGCGTCACCACACCCCCCTCCCCGGACCGAGAGGAGCTGGAGACGAGACGGCGCAGGGCGCGATGAGGTCCCCCTTCTCGGCTCACGGAGCGGCGGCCGGTTTGTCGTCACCTCCGCCGGACGGCCTATCCCGCCATCGCCGGTGCCAGGGCGGCCATCGCCCGGCACGGCCGCGTACCCGCTGGCGGCGCCGACGGTCACGACCGACCGCCGCGTCGGCCACGCCGTGCTCGGTCCACCACGTCGTCGCGCCGCCGCCATGAGCCGACGCCACGGGCTCGCCCGCCTCGGGGGTGAGCGACCTCGCCGGGGTGCTCGAGCGGGCGTCGGACGAGGGGTCTGCTCGAGGCCCGCCGCCGGTCGGCCCCACGGGCGTACCGCCGTCGTGCGGGACCGCTTCCGCCACCGGTGGATGCTGCACGGCCCTCCTGCCGGCCTCTCCACCCGCAGGACACGACCGACCACGACGACGGCCAGCTCTGACACGGCGGCCGGCAGCGGGCGGGCGTCTCGGTCGGCGGCCAGGACATGAGCGCAGGCCGCGACCGCCAAAGGACGCTCCGTCGGGTGCCGGAGGAAAGGCGTGGACAGCCCTAGTCTTGCCGCTGTGCCGGCAACCGACCTGCTTGCGGACCGCAGCATCCCCCGTCGTTGGGCGGCCCTGGCGGCGGCGCGCCCCGCATCCCCCGCCCTCTTCGACGACGAGCGGGGCTGGACGACGGCCGGTGAGCTCGAACACGAGAGCCGATCTTGGGCGGCGGCCATGGCGGCCCGTGGCCTGCAGCGCGGTGACCGCATCGTCATGGCGGCGGCGCCCTCGTCCGCCCTCGTCGCCGCCCATCTCGGCGCCCTTCGCCTGGGCCTCGTCGTCGTCCCCGTCAACACCGCCTACACCTCGCGAGAGCTCGCCCACATCGTTGGAGACGCGACACCTGTTGCTGTCGTCAGCGATGACGCCCGGTGCGCCAAGCTGGTCACCGGGCTCTCCGCGCGTCCCCTCGTCGAGCTCGCCCTCGGGGCACGGTGCCAAAAGGCCGGTCCGGCCGACGACGAGGGCGAGCTCGCGCTCGACCGGTGCGAGCCGGGTGACCCGGCCATGCTCGTCTACACCTCGGGCACCACAGGGTCGCCGAAGGGGGCCCTGCTCTCGCACGGGAACCTCCTCGCCGGCGCGCTCGCCGTGGTCGAGGCCTGGCGCTGGACGCCCGAGGACCGGCTCGTGCTGGCGCTCCCCCTCTTTCACGTCCACGGCCTCGGTGTCGGGGTGCACGGGACGCTCGCCGCAGGGGCCTCGGCCGTTATCCGGCGGCGGTTCGCCCCCGTCGACATCGGCGAGTCGATCACCCGCCACCACGCCACCATGCTCTTCGGCGTCCCGACGATGTACTCGCGCCTCACCGGTGTCGAGGAGCTGCGCCGCCTGCGCCTGTGCGTCTCAGGTTCGGCCCCGCTGCCCGCCGGGCTGCACCGGGAGCTTGCCGAGCGGACCGGCCAGCAGCTCCTCGAGCGCTACGGGATGAGCGAGACGCTCATGAACACCTCCAATCCCTACGACGGGGAGCGCCGGCCCGGAACTGTCGGCTTGCCACTGCCGGGCGTCGAGGTACGCCTCGACGACCTCCGGCCCGACAGCGCCGGCGAGGTCCTCGTGCGGGGCCCGAACGTCTTCGGCGGCTACCTGGCGCGCCCCGAAGCGACGGCGGCCGCCTTCTCCGACGGTTGGTTTCGCACGGGCGACCTCGGGAGCTTCGACGAGGACGGCTACCTCCACCTCGTCGGGCGGAAGGCGGAGCTCGTCATCTCCGGCGGCTACAACGTCTACCCCCGCGAGGTGGAGGACGTCCTGCGCTGTCACCCGGCGGTCGCCGACGCCGCCGTCGTCGGGTGGCCAGACGAGGAGTGGGGAGAGCAGGTGGTGGCCTTTGTCGTCCCGACCGGGTCCGGGCCGGCCACCGACTCGCTTGTCGAGACGCTCGAGCGGCTCATGGCAGAACAGCTCGCCTTCTACAAGCGTCCGAAGCAGATCCACCTCACGGCCGAGCTGCCTCGCAACGCACTCGGCAAGGTGGTGAAGTCCGCCCTCAAGCCGACGGGTTGATGGCCGCCGCCCGCGCGCCGAGACTGGAACCATGACCGAGACCGACTCGAGCGCCGGGCAGCGGGCGGCCTTTCATGCCATGACCGAGGGCACCGCCGAGGACTGGAGCGTCATCGCCGGGCACTCCATCGAGTTCTTCCTCGCTCTGCCCGACCGCCTCCTCGCCCACCTCCGCCTCCTCGACGGCGACTTCGGTGGCTTTGCCGTCGACCGCCTGACGCACTCGCTCCAGACGGCGACTCGCGCCTACCGGGCGGACCGGGACGACGAGTACGTCTTCTGTTGCCTGGTCCACGACATCGGCGACACGCTCGGGCCCGCCAACCATGCCGACGTGGCGGCGGCGGTGGTAAAGCCATTCGTGTCGGAGGACAACCACTGGATGGTTGCGCACCACGCCGTCTTCCAGGGCTACTACTTCTTCCACCACCTCGGCCTCGACCGGAACCTGCGCGAGCGCTACCGGGAGCACCCGCTGTTCGGCTACACCGCCGAGTTCTGCGCCGAGTACGACCAGCCGGCCTTCGACCCCGGCTACGACACCCTCCCGCTCGGGCACTTCGAGCCGCTCGTGCGGACCCAGCTCGCCTCGGCCCGGCACAGCCTCTACAACGGAACCGGTTCGGACTGAGCACGGCAAGCGGCGAGCGGGCGGCCAGCCGGCTCTCGGCGCCTGGCGACCCGAACAGCGGCGACACGTGGCCGCCTGGGCGAGCATCCTCCCGACCTTTCCCGCCGGCACGGCGAGACGGCTCCGCCATCGGCTCGAGTGACGGCGGGTGGCGAGGCGGCGACGCCTCGGGCCGGGACGGCCGCGGCGGACCTCTCACCTACCGGAGGCCGAGGCCGCCGTCGACGACGAGCACCTGCCCGGTGACGTAGCGGTTGGCGGCGAGGGAGACGACGGCATCCGCCACCTCGTCCGCCTCTCCTGAGCGCTTCAGCGGAGCCCTCCTCGCCATCGAGGCGTGCAGCTCGTGCCACTCGCTCGTCCAGGGAGTGCGGACGAGCCCCGGAGCGACCGCGTTCACCCGAACCGACGGACCGACGACGTTGGAGAGCAGGACCGTCAGGTGGTTGAGGGCCGCCTTGGACACCGCATAGGGGATGGAGCTGCCCGTCGGGCGGACGCCTGCGAGCGAGCTCACGTTCACGATGCACCCGTCGTCGGTCGCGACGAGGTGGGGCATGCAGCGCCGGGCGAGGCGGAAGGGAGCGACGACGTTCACCTCGAGGATCCACCGGAACAGGTCGTCGTCGACGGCGTCGAGGTCGCGGTGCGGGATCACCTTGGTGACGCCGGCGTTGTTCACGAGCACGTCGAGACGGCCGTAATGCTCGAGCACCGCCTCGACGAGCGCGTCGCACGAGGCCGCGTCGGACACGTCCGCCTGGACGTAGAAGCCGTCCGCCAGCGCGGCGGCGACCGCCTGCCCCGCCTCGACCGAGCGGGCGGAGTTCACGGCGACTCTCGCTCCCTCGGCATCGAAGGCCTCGGCCGTCTTCCTGCCGATCCCGCTCGAGGATCCCGTGACGAGCACGACCTTGCCCTCAAATCGCCCCATCGCCTCGATCCTTTCCCGAGGACCCCGTCCCGGCGCCGGGGCCGGGGCGACTCTAATCTCTGGGCCATGCACGAAGACCGGGGCGGCGAGTGATCCGGGACCCGCGCCCGGAGGACTTCGGGCCGTGGCGGGCGCTGTTCGAGGCCTACGTTGACTTCTACCGGAACGAAGTGCCGGAGGACGTCACCCGTGCGACCTTCGACCGGCTGGTCCAGCGGCGCGACGGGATGTTCTCCCTCGTCGCCGAGACCGAGAGCGGCGAGGTCGTCGGCATGGCGAACGCGCTCTTCCACGCCTCGACCTGGACGATGGGGCCGGTGTGCTACCTCGAGGACCTCTTCGTCGCCCCCGTCGCCCGCGGGACCGGCGTCGCCCGCCAGCTCATCGAGGCGGTGGCCGGGCGGGCGCGTGAGGCGGGGGCCGAGAAGCTCTACTGGCACACCCAGGAGTTCAACGGACCCGCCCGGTCCCTTTATGACCTGTTGGCGAACCGCGTCTCGTTCGTCGTCTACGAGCGGAAGCCCTGAGCGCGCCTCACGCCTCATTCGGCCAGAGCGGCTCGGGAACCGAGAAGCCGAGCCGGCCGCTCCACCCGTTGCGGCCCGCCACCTCGTCGACCGGACGCCGCTCGGCGACCCCCCAGCGCCCCGTCGGGTAGC
The DNA here is from genome assembly GCA_021785095.1 of Actinomycetes bacterium. The sequence continues at coordinate 5,545 of JAJYGM010000365.1, read as the reverse complement.
CGAAGGAGACCATGCAGGCGTTCTTCCAGCTCTCGTCGGGCACACCGAGGAGTCCCCGGACGTCGTCGGGATGGCTGGCCCCGAGCACAGAGGTGAGTGAGCTGCCGACGCCCTCGGCTCTCGCAGCCAGCTGGGCGCTCCACGCCGCCGGGTAGATGGAACCGGCCCCGCCATCGCCCCGCACGAAGCAGAACAGGAACATCGGCACTTGTTCGTAGTGGTCGGCCAACCACTGGGCCGAGCGCTGCACCTTCAACAGGCTTCGGCTCGAGGCCGCGCCCGGGTCGGCCTGCGCCCGCGCGAGGCGCTCGCGGTACGGACCTTCCCACAGGGTGGTGATGCTGGCACGGTAGAGCGGTCCGAGTGCCGACTTGAGCTCGGGCGAGTCGACCAGCACGAAACGCCACGGCTGGGCGTTGCCTCCGCTCGGGGCTCGGATGGCGGCGTCGAGGATGCGAGCCTGCACCTCGCCGGGAATCGGGTCGGGCCGCACACGGCGCATCGCCCGGGTCGTATACAGGGCCTCTCGTAGCTACATGGCCCGATCCTGCCAGGCGGGGACGGCTCGACGGGCCTCGCCGCATCGGAAGGAACCCTCGTCGCGGCGGTGGCGGCAGGCGCCCCGGTCCCGGGACCTCAGCGGGTCGGCTCGACCGCCCGGCGGCGGGAGGGAGGAAGGCCGCGGGGCGGTCGCCGCCGGGGCGGGAGCGTGGCGAGCAGCTCCCCCGTCGCCTCGCTCACCTTGGCGATCGCCCGCTCTATCGCCGGTGTGGTGGCAGCCGAGGTCGACTGGACTCCGCTCACCTTCCGAACGTACTGGCGAGCAGCCGCCTCGATCTCGGCGGTAGTCGCAGCAGGTTCGAGGCCGCGCAGCGTCGTGATGTTGCGGCACATGACCGCAGGCTATGCCAGCCGGGTGGCTTCGGGCGGTGGCATCTCCGCCGCCGGGGGTTCGGCGAGGTGGCGCACCCGTGCCGCCTCCACCGGGGTGGCCAGCATCACGAGGCGGTCTCCCGCCTGCACCACGGTGGCACCCTGTGGCAGGACGACCGTCCGTCCCCGCTCGATGCTCGTCACGATGACGCCCCGCGGCACCGCCGCCTCCCGCAGTGCGCGCCCGTCGAGCGGCGCGTGCTCGGCGACGACTGCCTCGAAGATCCCGGTCGCTCCTCCAAGGCCGGCCACCTGCTGCAGGCTGCCCTGCAGGGCGCGGCGATAGGAGCGCACCATGTCGGAGACCGCCAGGGTCCCGACGACGCGGCGATCCGAGTCGACCACCGGCACCCACGACGTCGGGGTCGTGGTGAGGGTCTCGAGGGCCACGTCGCACTGCTGGCTCTGCTGCACCGGCAACACGACCGTGTCGAGCACTGCTCCGACGGTGGTCGACGGTCCTGCGTCGAGTAGGCGCTGTTGGGTGACGACGCCCCGGAAGCGCCCCTCCTCGTCGAGGCCAGGCGCCTCGGTGACGCCGGCATCGGTCATCGCCGTCGTGGCGGCAACCGAGTCGAGGCCGATCGGCAGCACGAGGCGGGGACGGGCCATCGCCTGGGCCACGGGGATCCTCGACAGCAGGGGCATCCCGGTCAAGATGCGGTGCGCGGGCGACTCAGCCCTGCTCTTCAGCTGGCTGCGGTAGATGGTGTCGTCGCCTCGCCGGACGATCAGCGTGCCGAGTCCGACCGCCAGCATCGCCGGCACCACGATGGCCAGGCTCCCGGTCATCTCCGCCACCATCAACATGATGGCGAGCGGAGCCCGGGCGATGCTCCCGAAGCAGGCCATCATCCCGACGACGACGAAGGGAGCGGGGTCCGAGCCGACGCCGAAGGACAAGTGGCGGGCGACGTCCCATATCCCGGCGCCGAGGAATGCGCCGATGACCATGCCCGGGCCGAAGATCCCGCCCGAACCGCCCGAATCGATCGACAGGCCGGTGGCGAGGATGCGGGCGAAGGGCACCAGCAGGACGATCCAGAGCGGGATGTGCAAGAGGCCGGGGCCGAGGGTCTTTTGGATCCACCCGTAGCCGGTGCCGAGCACCTGCGGCATGGCGAGCGCGATGGCGCCAACGAGCAGTCCGCCGATCGCCGGGCGCAGCGCCCGAGGGACCGGAAGCCGCCCGAACAGGCCCCCGATGCCGTAGAAGCCTTTGGCGTACAACAGGCCCACGAGTCCACCGATGATCCCGATGACCCCGAACCAGCCGAGCTGACCGGGGTCGGCGAGCTGGAACCGGGTGGCGAAGCCGAACAGCGGTGCATAGCCCTCGATGGCCCCGAAGACGGCGTAGCCGACGATCGAGGCGATGAAGGAGGGGAGCAGCGTCTCCACCTCGAAGTCGTCGCGGTAGAGGATCTCCGCCGCCAGGACGGCGCCGCCGAGCGGGGCGCCGAAGATCGAGCCAATGCCCGACCCGATGCCGCTCGCGACGGCGATCCGGGCATCGGAGGGACTCAGATCGAACAGGCGAGCCAGTATCGAGCCGAAGCCGGCGCTGATCTGGCCCGTCGGCCCCTCCCGGCCACCCGAGCCACCCGTCCCGATCGTGACGGCGGAGGCGACGATCTTCACCACCACGGTGCGGAACCGGATCCCCCGCGGGTTCTCGTGCACGGCCGAGATGGCTGCGTCGGTCCCGTGCCCCTCGGCCTCCGGGGCGAAGCCGAACACGAGCAGGCCCGAGATCAGGCCGCCGAGGCAGACCACGAGCGGCACCGCCCAGGGCCTCGCGTAGCTGGCCGAACCGGCGAGGTTCCCCTCCCCCGCCGGCGTCGGGACGCGGTAGCCGGCCAGCACGCCGAGGAAGAGGTGGGTGGCGAGCGAGAGGGCCTCGTAGAAGATGACGGCGCCAAAGCCGGCGATGACGCCGATCAGGGTTCCGAGGACGAGCCACTTCTTGTTGAAGCTGGCCGTCGCGAAGAAGTTCGAGCCGACCGCGCGCAACCGGCCGAGGGCAACCCCCCGGCGGGGCGCGCCGGGAACCTCGCCCGGCCCGGTCACAGGTCCCACCCCGACGCCCAGTCCTCCTCGCGGACCTCGCCGGCCGACTCGGCGAAACGCTGCAGCGCCTCGATCATGACCTTCTGCTGGCCTACGGGGATGCGCTTCACGATCTCGGCGATCTCGAGACGGCGCCTCGCGGTCACGGCATCGACGAGCTCCCGGCCCCGCTCGGTCAGTGCGACGCGGACCTGGCGGCGGTCCTCGCGTTCGGTGCGCCGGCGGATGAGCTGCTTGTGGACGAGCCGGTCGCACATGCGCGTCGCCGTCGCCGGGGTGACGGCGAGGGCCGTCGCGAGGTCGGCAACCCGCTGCGGGCCCCGCGAGGCGAGCACGACGAGCGTGCGGTACTGGGCGAGGGTGACCTCCTCCTCCGCCGCGGACAGTGAGCGGGCGGCGACGGCGACGAGCACGCGGCTCGCCGCCAACAGGGCGTCGACGACCTCGGGGGCGGCTTCCGAGTTACGGGCGCCCATCGGCTGGGGTACCTTCCCACGCCAACTGTTGCACAGGCTAATGATATCTGAGGCGCACGCGGCTCCGGTCCCGCGCCAGCGGGAGCGTGCTCAGACCGCTTCGTCCAAGGCGCCTTCCGCCAGGCTCGCGTCGACGACGGGATCCGGTGCGACCTCCGCCGGTTTGTGCTCGCCGAAGTATCCGCGGACGGCGTCGAGGGCGCTCCGCTGCACGCTGAGCGCCGCCTCGACCGCCGAGTCATAGGCCAGCCGGGCGGCGCGCCGGGCGTCGAGGTAGTCGACCGCCGCCTGCTCCATGGCGGCGTCGTAGGTCGCCCGGACCTCGGCTGCGGCTTGGGTGTAGGCACTCCGGGCGGCAGCCACGGCCTCCCGTCTGCTCTCGCTCGGGGGCTCCGAGATCGCCTCCTTGTAGGTCTCCCAGGCGCTGTGGAGGGCACCGCGGTGCGAGTGCGAGACCCGGTGTTGCTCCTCGTCATAGGCCGAGCGCGCCGACTCCAGCCGCTCCTCGAGCGAGAGTCCGGCGAGCTCGACGGCGCTCCGGCAGAGCTCCCATGCCTCGTGCATGCTCATGAGGGACTCGTAGCGGGCCTCGTGGTCGGCCGCGCTGCTCACCGGATCGATCGACATCTTTCCACCTCTGCGCCGCTCGCCCCGCCCGTGACCGCCCGGCCACCCGACCGACTCGCGCGCGCTCATTGTGGCAGACCCCGCTCGGCCACGCGTGGAGCGGCTTCTCAGATGCGCTCGAGAGCTCCGCCGTCGAAGAGCGGCTCGAGGCCCACGGACACGACGTCGGACTCGAGCTCCCGCGGGCTCGTGGGCCCGGACGCTCTCGCCATTAGCGCTGCATCGAGGATCGTGCGGAGCAGCGAGACGTCGCTCGAGGAGTTGAGGAACAGCTGGCCGGGAACCTGACCGGAGGAGAGCACCCAGCTGATGGAGCGAGAGAGGGCGCCGGCGTCTCGCATCGGCTCGTACCAGCTGTGGTGGGACGAGGCGTCTCCCGGCCGCCACCGGCGACGGGCGGCCGCCTTGATCGTCTGCACGGCGACGTCGCGCTCGGCACAGGTCTCGAGGAGGGCGTCCGTCTCGGCGCGGTAGCCCTCGTCACGGGTGAGGAGGTAGCTGTAGGGCAACAGGACCGAGTCGTAGTCGTACCGGTCCAGGCTGCGGCGGTGCATTGCAGCGATCCTGAGGCCGTGGCCCGTGACGCCGATGGCCCCCACAAGCCCCTCGTCCTTCGCCCGGACGAGAGCCTCGAGAGCGCCGTTCGTGCCGTGAGCCACCTGCCACTCGTCCTCTTCGACGAGGTTGTGCAACTGGATCAGGTCCACCCGGTCGACGCCCAGCCGCACGAGGGAGGCCTCGAGGCTGGCCCGGGCGCCGTCGGCCGTACGCTCCGCTGTCTTCGTCGCGAGGAAGAACCGTCCCGGTTGCGCCCGCAGCCACGGGGCCAGCCTGAGCTCGGAGTCGCCATAGTCGGCGGCCGTGTCGAGGTGGTTCACGCCGTACTCGAGCAGCACGTCGAGAACCCGGTCCGCGCCGTCCTGGCTCATGTGGCCGAGGGCGGCGGCGCCAAAGAGCACGCGGCTCGAACGATGGCCGCAGCGTCCGAAACGAGCCCGCTCGATCTCCTCGGAGCGCATCGGGCTACCGTGCGTGCGCTTCGAGCTCGGCCAAGCTCACCCACTCGAGCGTGGCGCGGTGGGTGGCGACGAGGTGGACCGGCGGCGCCACACCGGCGTCGAGCGCCTCCTTCCAGCGTGAGGCGCAGATGCACCAGCGATCCCCTGGCTTGAGGCCCGGGAAGCCGATCTCCGGCTTCGGCGTGGTGAGGTCGTTACCGGCGCGAAGGGAGAAGGCGAGGAACTCCTCGTCCACCTCGACGCAGACCGAGTGCACGCCGATGTCCTCGGCCCCGACGTCGCAGCAGCCGTCGCGGTAGAAGCCGGTGAGGGGGTCGTGGCCGCACGTCTGCAGCTCGCCTCCGAGCACGTTGGTCGGCACCTGCCCAGTTCACCACGTCGGCCCGGCCGGCGTCAGCGACTGCACCTCGGCTCCCCGCC
>JAJYGM010000230.1 GCA_021785095.1 Actinomycetes bacterium | reverse complement strand
GAATCTGCCGCCGAACGCCCCACCGGTATTGCCTCCGACAAGCCGTATCTTATTCATCGGCAGCTTCAGCAGCCTGCTCAACTGATGCACGTGCGCTTGGGGAGCTTGGCTAAGACTGTGAATTACGAGTTGCTCAGCGCTGTCGATAGATGCAACTGAGCAGCTCGTCTCCATCGGACACTGCTCCTGCATGGGGGTCGTGTACGTGCCTTCGACGATGCGGTCGGCCTCAGCAAAGCCTCGGTCAACGTCGCCTAGTCGTATTTTCCGGAATGGGTGGCTATCGAAAACCCATGTATTACCCTCGGGTCGCACCTTAGGTGCATCAGGATTCATAGCTTCTTCCGGATCGAAGACCGCAGGCAGCTCTTCCAAATCCAGCACGATCTGATCAACGGCTTCCAACGCGACGTCCTGATCGATGGCGGCGAGCACCACGGGTGCTCGTGATGCCGCCTGCGGGGATTTGGGCGCCTGGGGCTGCTCGGGCGCCTGGGGCTGCTCGGGCGCCTCCGGGGTCGAAGGGGTCTCGGTCATGACGGGCTCCTCCTGGCGATCGTGGCGGGCGCGCTCATGTCCCCGACTGGACGGGCACGACCACCGGCTCCTCCCCACGAAGCTCGACCTCGATCCCTGACACGGCGAGCTGGAGAGGTGCGCTGGAGGTGATGGCGACGTCGCCGTGGGACGCCCGCACCTCGACGCGGGCCCCCAGGGCGTGGAAGCGCACGGAGAGCTCGTGCCATGCCGAAGGGAGGTGAGGATCGACGGCGAGCCTGCCCGACTCGACGCGCAGGCCGAGGAACCCGTAGGCCAGCGCCTGCCAGACGCCGCCCATCGCAGCGAGGTGCAAGCCACCAGCCGTCGTCCCGGTGATGTCGTCGAGATCGATCATCGCGGCAGTTCGGTAGAGACCGAGCGCCTCGTCCGGCCGCCCCGCCCGCGCGAGGAGCGCCGACGAGATGGCGGGCGAGAGCGAGCTGCCGTGCGCGGTCCGGGGCTCGTAGAAGTCGATGCAGCGGTCGAGCGAACCTCGAGGGGGGACTGTCGCCAGCACGTGATAGATCATGAGGACGTCCGCCTGCTTGATGAGCTGAGACCCTCGGACGCGCTCGGGACCCAGCAGGACGTCGGCGGCGACCGGCGGGCGGGCGAAGCCGGACACGACGAGCGGCTCGAGCCCGAAATACCCCGCGAACTGCTCGTAGATGCCGCGCTCGGGAACGAAGCCGTCCACGAGGCGCGCTGCGACGTCACGCCACGCCGCCGCTTCGCCGTCGCGAGATCCCGCATCGCCGGCGGCGCCCCGACGCGCCGACCCCTGAGCCCGGTCCAGGAGGTCGGCGCCGCGTCGAAGGTTCCAGCGCGCCATCACGTTCGTGAAGGCATTGTCGTCGACCACCTCGTGGTACTCGTCGGGTCCCATGACTCCGTAGAGGTGGGCGCGGCCGACACGGTCGAGCCGTACCCGGCTGGCCCAGTAGCGAGCGGTCTCGACCACGAGATCACGGCCCGGCCCCTCGAGAAAGGCCGAGTCACCGGTCCACTCGGCGTACCGGGCCGCCGCCCACGCCACGTCGGCCACGATGTGCTCCTCGTGAGCGCCGGTGTAGATCGGGATCGGCTCGCCGTGCGGGCCATGGACGAGCCGAGGGGTGACGTCGCCCCCGTCGCGCGCCGACTCCCACGGGAACCGTGCGCCGGCTCGCCCGAGCGCCGCGGCCTGCGCGCGGGCCGCAGGAAGCCGGCGGATGCGGTACTCAAGCATGGCGCGCGCGGCCCTCGGGCGCAGCGCGACGAGCGCAGGCAGCACGAACATGTCGGCGTCCCAGAACACGTGACCTTCGTACCCATCCCCGGTGAGGCCACGCGCCCCGACCGCCGCCTCGTCGCCGACCGAGGCCGCCGCGAGGAGATGGAACACCGAGAAGCGGGCGGCGAGCTCGTCCCTGGCCGCGTCGGGACCGCCGACGATCGCCACCTCAGCTCCTCGCCATCGCTGCGCCCACGCCCGGCGGTGCCCTGCGACCAGAGCGTCGAACCCGACGGAAGAGGCGCGTGCGAGCTGCCTCGCCGCACGCCGCTCGGCGGGCATCTCGTCGCCACCCGTCGACCACGCGCAGAGGCGTTCGAGGGTGACGCGCTCGGCATGCGTCGCCCACCGCTCGCGTGCAGCGACGGCGAGCTTCTCCGCTCCCGATCCGCTCGACGCGACTGCAGCGCCACCCCGGCGTCGGGTCCGACCAGCTCCATCACCGGGGACTTCGAGCACGTCTCCCGGCTCGAGCATGCCGGGGGGCGCCTCGGCGCGCAGCGCCATGGCATGGGGGCGGGCGCCCGAGACGAAGCGGAGCGAGCGCACACCACTCCTGGCGTCGCCACGCACGAGGATCCCCGTGCGCAGGTCGACGACGCCGGCCAGCGGCGCGGAGGCATCCGGCAGCTTGGCGGCCGTCCAGATCGGGCCGTTGACGAGGCGGCTCTGGTCGTCGTAGAGACCCGCCGCTGCGAACAGCGGCGACGCGCGAGGACCCGGGTGCTCGGCCGAGCCGCGTGCGCCGACCCGGCCGTTCGCAAGCGCGCCGAGCGTCTCGGTGACCCTCACCTTCG
>JAJYGM010000818.1 GCA_021785095.1 Actinomycetes bacterium | reverse complement strand
TCGACGAGCTCACGCCGGACAAGGTCCACGTCCTTCTCGACGGGCGGATCGTGGAGACCGGAGGGCCGGAGCTGGCGGAGCGGCTCGACGCCGAGGGCTACGAGGGGCTCGTTTGATGCCACTCACCGCCCCGACTGGCCTCGAGCTCGGGCAGTCGCTCGACCCGGTGACGCTGCGGAAGGACTTCCCGCTCCTCGAGCGTCCGCGGGAGGACGGGCGCCGCCTCGTCTACCTCGACTCCGCCTCCTCCTCGCAGCGTCCCCGCCACGTGCTCGACGCGATGGACCATTACTACGAGACGACACACGCCAACGTCCACCGGGGCGTCTACGCCATCGCGGAGGAGGCGACCCGCCAGTACGAGGCGGCGCGGGCGGCGGTCGGGCGTTTCGTCGGGGCACCGGAGCCGTCGAAGGAGATCGTCTTCACGAAGAACGCCACCGAGGCGCTCAACCTCGTCGCCAGCTCCTACGGGCGGCGCATGATGCCCGACGGCAAGGCTGTGCTGCTCACCGAGATGGAGCACCACGCGAACCTCGTGCCCTGGTTGATGCTCGCCGAGGAGCGGGGAACCGAGCTGCGGTACCTCGGGTTGACCGAGGACTACCACCTCGACCTGTCCCGGCTTCACGAGCTCGTCGAGGGCGCCGGAGTCGTCGGCGTCTCTGCCATGTCGAACGTGCTCGGCACCGTGAACGACCTCCGGCCCGTGATCGAGGCCGCCCACGCTGCAGGCGCCGTCGTCGTCGTCGACGCCTCGCAGCTCGTCCCGCACCGCGTGGTGGACGTGAAGGCCCTCGGAGCCGACTTCGTCGCCTTCACCGGGCACAAGATGCTCGGCCCGACCGGCATCGGAGTGCTCTGGGCGCGAGAACAGCTGCTGGAGGAGATGCCGGCGTTCCTCGGGGGCGGCGAGATGATCCGCGACGTCCGCCTCGACGGGTTCACGCCGAACGACCTCCCGTGGAAGTTCGAGGCGGGCACACCTCCGATCGCCGAGGCGATCGGCCTCGGGGCGGCGATCGAGTACCTCGAAGCCGTCGGGCTCGAGCAGATCGCCGCTCACGAGCGTGCCCTCACGAACCACGCCATCAACGTGCTCGCCGACCGCCACGGCGACGACGTGAAGATCTTCGGCCCGCCGGCAGACGACCCGAACCGCGGCGGGGTGATCTCGATCGGGTACCGGGGCATCCATCCCCACGACCTGGCGCAGGTGCTCGATGCCGAGGGTGTGTGCGTCCGTGCCGGCCACCACTGTGCGAAGCCGCTCATGCGCCGGCTCGGCGTGTCGGCGACCGCCCGCGCCTCGCTTTACCTGTACAACGACGAGGACGACGTCACCGCCCTCTCCGACGCGCTCGCCAAGGCGGGCGAGCTGTTCGGCTAGGCGGCATTCGCAGGAGCGCAGAAGGAGCGCACATGTCAGGCCTCGAAGACCTCTACCGGGAGATCATCCTCGACCACTACCGGTCGCCGCGCAACCGCGGCGAGCTCGAGTCGCCGCCCGCCCACCGGGTCGAGGGGTTCAACCCGCTGTGCGGCGATGAGATCGTCGTCTACCTCGACGTGTCCGACGGCACCGTGCGGGACATCCGGATCGCGGGCCAGGGCTGCTCGATCAGCCAGTCCTCCGCCTCGATGATGTCGGCTGCCGTGAAGAACAAGTCGATCGAAGAGGTCCGGCAGCTCATCTCGTCGTTCAAAGCGATGATGTCGATCCACGAGCAGTCGATCGGTGGGGGCGGGAGCGAAGTCGACTCCGAGGCGGCGCCTGCCACGATCCCTCCCGAAGGGCTCGGCGAGCTGGCGGCGCTCCAGGGAGTCGTGAAGTTCCCGGTTCGCATCAAGTGCGCGACGCTGTCGTGGAACACGCTGGCTCAAGGGCTCGACGAGCTGGCGGGCGCCAGTGCCCCGGCGGGCGGCGGGGACGGCTCGGGCGCGTAGTCAATCCGCCAGCTCAGCCACCTGACCGCTGCCGTCGCTCCGCGCCTCCCGGCGAGCGCCGGGTGCGGCGCCAGTGCCGACAGACTCGCTCGAGTACACGAAACGCTCGCCCCGCGCCCACGAAGCTGCTGCTGCGACGCCGCATGCCACGATGGCGAACAGGAACGCCGTCTGCAGCCCGGAGTGGAAAGCGGGCGAGATCAGCCGGGCGAAGAACTCGTGCCCGCCGAGCACCGCCCGGTCATGGGCGGGAAGGTGCGCCAGGGTCTTGGCGCCGACGAGGTGCGCGACCGGGTTGTACCCGAGGAACGCCGAGAACAGCGTCGCCACCGGAGGCAGGTGCGCGGCGCGCTCCGCGATGGCGCGAGGCACGCCGTAGCGGGTGAGCCCGTGCAGGAGCGATGAGGACAGCGCCGAGGACAGCCCGACGATCATGAGCGTGAAGAAGATGCCGATCGACAGCACCTGGGCGGAGTTCTGGAAGGTGGAGTTCATCCCGCCGCCCGCTCCCCGGTGCTCGGGCGGCAGGGAGTTCATCACGCCGGCACGGTTCGGTGCGGCGAACGCGCCCATCGACAGCCCGTTGAGCACCAGGCACAGCGCGAACTCCCAGTACGGGAAGCTGACCGGCAGGAGGAGCAGCAGCACGAAGCTCACGCACGCCCCG
>JAJYGM010000054.1 GCA_021785095.1 Actinomycetes bacterium | reverse complement strand
GTGGGTGGCGCCGGCCCCGAGCAGTCGGGACCGGTCATCGGCGCCGCTGAGGACCCCGGCCACCACCGAGGCGCCGGCGCGCAATCCCGTCGTGACGTCCGCTGCGGTGTCCCCGGCCACCGCGACGGCCTGCACAGCGTCGACCCGGAGCCGGAGCACCGCCGTCAACACCATGTCGGGGAAGGGTCGCCCGCGCCCTGCGTCCGAAGGGCTCACCACCAGGTCGGCGACGTCGGTCCAACCGAGGGCCCCAAGAAGGAGGTCCCGCGTGCGCGCGGAGAACCCGGTCGTGAGCGCGACGCGTATGCCGCGAGCCCGGAGCTCCTCGATCGTCTCGGCGGCGCCCGGGATCGGCTGCACTCTGTCGAGGCCCGCCTCGTAGGCGGCCTCGAAGGCGCGGTTGGCGTCGCGCGCGAGCTCCTCGTCGCCGAAGAGCGCACGGAACACCTCGATCTTCGAGGTCCCCATCGTCTCGCGCACGTAGTCGACCATGGCGGGACGCCGTTCGTCGGGGATCTCCAACGCGTCCAGGGCGGAGACGAACGCCTGCTCGACCGCACCGTCGTCCCTCACGGTGGTGCCTGCCATGTCCAGGCAGACGAGCTGGATGCCCGTGCCCGTGGGAGTGCCCGTGCCCGTGGGAGTGCCCGTGCCCGTGGGAGTGCCCGTGCTCACGGTCATGCGAACGTCTCCGCCGCGATCGCGGGTGCGAGCGTCATGCCCCGTCCTCCTGGCCCCGTGACGAGGTGCACACCCGGGTGCACCTCCGCGCGCAGGTACAGCGCGGCCGGATCGGTGACCTGGCTGTAGACGCCCGCCCAACGACGGACCACCGGCGGCAGCCGGCCCTCGACGAGCGAGCCGGCGACGGCGAGCAGGTGCCGGTAGGGCGTCTCGTCGAGGTCGAAGGGGAACGGCTCGTCGTAGGCGTGGGTGTCTCCCAGGGTGAGGGAGCCGTCAGCGCGCTGCACGAGGAGGAGCTGTGCGCCCCACTCGGACGCGATCGACGCCTGCGGCTGGAGGTTCTCGCGTGCGGGCACGTCGTATGCAGGGTAGTAGCGCAGCGAGTCGCCGTCCGCCACGGACGTGGCGAGCACCCGGTCGAACCGATCGGTTTCCATCATCTGGAGCCGGACGCGCCGGACCGGCAGGCCGCCGGGCGCCACGGAGGCCAGCGCGGCCAGCCCGGGAGCCGCCACCCCGCCGTGCTCTGCGCCCGTGCACACCACGACGAGGTCACCGTCGTGCCGCTGGCCGAGCGCGTCCACGACTGCGTGTGCGTGCGTCTCCTTCGCTTCGCGGTTCGGCAGCCACCGGTAGCGTCCACTCGCCTCGCACAGGTCGCGCAGCGCCGCGAGCACCTGGCGGGGTTCAACGACTGCGTCCGCCGCGCAGTGCAGCGCGGCGCGCACCTCTTTCAGGACGGGGTTGACTCGCCGCGCCGCTTCGGGGCCGAGGAGCTTGATCCCACGAGCGTCCGCGTCGGGCCGGGCCGCAGCTGCCTCCAGCACCGCCTCTTCCTCCGGCGTCACCGCCAGGGTCAACGAGCCGTTGGCCCGGAACCCCATGCCCGGGTGCCGCGCTGCGATCGCCTCCCAGCGCCCGCGCGCGTCGAGCGCCATGTCGAGCTCCGCGCCGGCAGCCCGGCCGCTCACCCAGATCAATCCGAAATTCCGCAGGGAGGCGCCCCTCGGGACCTCGTTGCGCTCGAGGTGCACGACGTCCCACCCGAGCTCGACGCCGCGGAGCGCGTGCATCGCGCCGAGCACCCCGCCCCCTACCACCACCAGACGGTTCACGCGCTGTCGCCTCGCACCTCTCCGAGCATCACCTCTGAAGCGAGCACCCTGAGCGCCACCGCGGCGCCGGGGTCGATCGTCGCGGCGTCCGCGGTGCTGACGTCCACCTGGACCGTCACGTCCTCGTCGAGGAGGACCGCCAGCCGGGTCACCGCACCGTAGAAGGTCTTCCCCATGACCACCCCTCCGCCGCTGCCCACGACGGCCACGGCCAGCTCCTCGGGACGCACCAGCACGTCGACGCGGCTTCCGGGCGTGCCTTGGCGCTCGCCGCGGATGGCGACCTCCCCGCCGAGGACCGACACCCCGGACGCGATGACCCGCCCGGGGATGCGGTTCATGGTCCCGACGAACTCCGCGACGAACGCCGTCGCCGGGCTCGCGTAGAGGGCCGACGGCGCGTCGACCTGCTCGATCTGGCCGCTGCGCATCACGCACACCCGGTCGGAGATCGACAGCGCCTCTTCCTGGTCGTGAGTGACGAACACCGTGGTGATCTGCAGGCGCGTCTGGAGCGACCGGATCTGCTCTCGGAGCTGGACCCGGACCTTGGCGTCCAGCGCGGACAACGGCTCGTCGAGCAGCAGGACGCGCGGCTCGATAGCGAGCGCCCTCGCCAGCGCCACGCGCTGCTGCTGACCGCCGGACAGCTGGTGTGCGTACTTTCTCGCTTCCTTGGAGAGCCCCACCATCTCGAGCAGCTCGCCCGCGCGCTGGCGACGCTGTCTCGTCCTCACGCTGCGCATCCGGAGCCCGAATCCCACGTTGTCCAGCGCGTTCATGTTGGGGAAGAGGCTGTAGCTCTGGAAGACCATG
>JAJYGM010000097.1 GCA_021785095.1 Actinomycetes bacterium | reverse complement strand
CGTCGCGCCGATGACCGGGCTGAGCGGAGGCCACGACCGCCCGTCGATCGCGCCGATGTACCGCGTCGACGACATCGCGGGTGCCGTCCGGCGGGTGCGCGCGGTCGGCGGCACCGCGACCGACCCCGAGCTCCAGCCCTACGGCTGGTCCTCCGAGTGCCACGACGACCAGGGCACGTTCTTCTACCTCGGCCAGCTCTGACCGACCTCCGCGCCCGCTCAGGTGGTCACGCTGAGGCCTGCTCGCTCAGCGTGGCGAGCTCCTCCTGCACCCTGCGTGCATGCTCCTCGGCGTCGCGTCGCGCCGACTTTGGTCGCCAGCGACCGGTCATGACGAGGATGAGCGGCAGAAAGGCGGCTTCACCCCCAACACAGATCCAGTACCAGGTCTGCCACTCCTGCGGGGATCTCTTCGCGGCGTTGCTGACGCTCGTCAGCGTGGCGGCGTTCCTCTGGAAGAAGGCGACCTCGCTCTTCAGCCGAGTGTCCTTGCTGATGGCGAGGAGGCGAGGGAGACCGACCTCCTTGATCGCCTTCTGGAGGAGCGGTGCGGGCACCTTCGTAGGGGGGTACTTGGCGAGCTGGGTGAAGAGTGCCGGATGGGCGAGCACGACGCTCACGTTCGGGTCCTTCTTCAAGATCGCGTTCGCCCTCACGCCGAGCGCGCCGTGGTCGACGAGCGGAGTGACCGAGGAGACGACGAAGGGGAGGACGAAGATCGAGACGGCGATGACGACACGGATGATCCAGCCCCACACGGCGAGACCGTGCGCCTGGAGAGCCGGGTTCCTCCTCTCGACTGTCTCGGTGAAGCTCGCCATCCAGGGTGCGTAGGTGATGGCGAGGAACACCGCCAGCAAGCTGAAGATCCACACGATCGTGTAGTAGCCGGTGTGCGGGTTCGTCGCCTGGTCGAGGTAGATGATCGTCATCGCGATGGCGCCGGCGGCCCCGAGGACCATGAGTGGCTTGCGCACCCGGAGGGCATCGGAGACGATCCCGACCACGACGAGGCCGCCGGCGTCAAAAGCCCAGAGCCAGTTGCCGAGGGCGTTCGCCTGCGAGGCCTTGAATCCGAAGATCGTCTCGAAGTAGATGACGTTGAAGCCGACGGCCGTGTAGTAGATGATCAGGAAGAGGGCGATGGCGAACGCCGACAACACGATCTCCGGGCGGACCACCTGCCGCCACGGCCGCCTCATCGCCTCCCGAGGGTCGATCCCACGTGCGCGCGCCTCGATGAGGGCCCGGTCGCGCATGCTCACCATCAACTGGTCGCGCAGGTTCGGAGACAGCTCGCGCAGGCCGAACAGGGCGATGGCGAACACACCGAGGCCGACGATGCCGCAGATGACGAACTGGTCCTGCCAGGCGTGGAGGTGGCTGAGCGTGTTGCTCGCCACGACCGAGACGACGAGGCTCCCGACGACCGGGCCGAGCGTCCAGAAGCCCATCGCCGATGCCCTACCGAGCTGAGGAGAGAAGTCGCGCACGAGTGCCGGCGTGGCGACGAGGATGATCCCCTCCACGAATCCAACCGCGACCACGAGCACGGCGAACGCCCACTCGTTCGGGGCGTTCGGGACTCCGAACAGCACGAGCAGTGCCGTGATGCCGAGGGGGTAGGCGACCATGTTCGCCCGACCCCAGCGGTCGGCAACGCCGGCGAGGAGCGAGGTGAAGGCTCCGACGGCGTTCGCCGCCACGGTGATGTCCACGTAGAAGCGGAAGGACATGCCGTAGTGGGCGAGGATCTGCGGTGCTACGGAGCCAGCCACGTAGAGTTGGTAGTAGAGCACGATCGTGGCGAGCACGACGATGGCGAGGTAGACGACTCGGGGTCCCGTGGCCGGGTAGCGCTCCATCTGGCGGTACCAGAGCACCCGAGCGAGCGCGCCATGTGCTGGACTTGCAGGCAGTCCCGGATCGTTCACCACCACGGCTGGCTGCGCCATGGGTCCTCCCGTGATCAGGTCAGAAGGCTATGAATCGTCGTCCAAACACGGTCTATATTTCTCACGCTCGGCCGTCAAGGCGTCAGGCGCAGCTTGACTCCTCGATCGAGCGGGGCGGTCACGGACCCCACACCATGAGCGGGTGACCGAAAGGGGGTCTCTTGGCTGCGACGACATGCACTGCACCCGACAGCACTCGAACGCCATTCGGTGAGCCGATTCTCCCGTCGGCTGCTCGTTGGCTGCTCGAGGCCGCTAACGACCTCTTCCACCAACAAGGTGCCCGGACGACGAGCGTGCGGGAGATCGCAGCAGTCAGCGGTCTCACCCCCGGCGCCCTCTACAACCGCTCCTCGTCGAAGGAAGAGCTGCTGTTCGTGCTCGTGCGCGGCAAGCACCTCATGATCGGGCGCGAGGTCGGGGGCGGCACGGCGGGCAGCCGCCAAGGACCCGGCATCTCAGCTGAGCGCGATCGCGGCGGTCAATTTCAGGGTGAACATCACCCACAGCTCGGGTGCCCGCGTCGCGAGCCGTGAGTACGTCCACCTGACCGTCCCGTCAGACTGTGGCCGGTGACGACCCTCGACCTGCTTTCGGATCGCAGTCTGCCCCGCCGCTGGGCTGCGGTCCTCGGGGCGGAACCTTCGCGGCCCGTCGTCTAC
>JAJYGM010000239.1 GCA_021785095.1 Actinomycetes bacterium | reverse complement strand
CGTGAGCGCGACGAGCGCGCCGGCGCCGGCCAGGCCGAGGCGGAGCGCAAGGCCCCCCAGCCGGAACTGCTGCATGAGCGCCTCGAGCACGAACCACTCCGAGACGAACCCGACGGTGGGGGGCAACCCCGCGAGCGCCAGGGCGGCCGCGCCGAAGGCCGCCCCGCTCCATCTCAGCCGGTGCCCGACCCCGCGCAGCGCGTCGAGATCGTCGGTGCCCGCACCGGCCTCGACGAACCCGAGCGAGCAGAACGCGGTGGCCTTCGCGACCGCGTGGGCGGCCACCTGGAGCGACGCGGCGACCAACCCGACCACCTCGAGCGTGCGCGAGCCTGCGGCCACCCCGGTCAGCGCCACGCCGTAGGCGACGAGGATGATGCCGGCCTGCTCCACGCTCGAGTACGCCACCACGCGGCTCAGCCGGGACTGCACGCCGGCGAACACGATGCCGAGGAACGCGGTGCACCCCCCTGCCAGCAGGACGACGACCACGAGCCAGACCGGTGGCCGGCCGAGCACGCCGAGGAACCGGAAGAGCCCGTAGACGCCGACGTTGGCGGCGACGCCCGCCATTGCCGCGCGCGCTGGCCCCGGGGCGGCGGGGTAGCCGGCGGGGATCCAGACCTGGAACGGGACCACGCCGAGCTTGGCGCAGAACCCCACCACCACGAGCACCCACGCCACGTCGTGGAGCGCGCCGGGCCCGACCGAGGACCAGCTTGCAATGAGAAAGCTGTGGGTGCGCCCGGCGAGCAGGAGGAACCCCAGGAGGAGGCTCGCCCCGCTCAGCTTGCCGATCCCGGCCGTCGCCCAGGCCGCGCCCGCTCGTGCCGCATCTCCCCGCTGGGCCGAGGTGAGGAGGTAGAAGGAGACCGTCAGCGCCTCCCACGCGAAGAGGAACACGAACGCGTCGGCCGCGCACACGACGACCGCGACCGACACGAGCAGCGAGAGGTAACCGGTCGCCACCGCGCGACGGTGCGCCCTGCCGACGTCCGACCACGCCCACGAGGCGAAGCACAAGGACACCGCCACCGAGATCCCGAACACGAGGGTGAGGAACGACCCGGCGAGCGCGTCCACGCGCAAGGCACTGCGCCCGACGCCGAAGAGCGACGTGACGTCGATCGTGACCGGCGACGAGAGCGTCGCGTGGACGCCGACTGCGAGGAGGCACGCGCTGCCTGCCGCCCCGAGCAGGTACGGCACCGAGCGCACGGCCGCAGAGCTCGTCCCGAGGCCGAGGTCGACGACCGCCCCGGCGAGCATGCAGCCGAGCGCCACTGCGATGAGCGGCCCGGTCACGTGCGGGGTCTCCGGGCCAGGTCCTCCGCGCCGACGTGCGGGCGCGAGCCGAGGATCCCCACAGCCGCCAGGATGCCGTAGAGGATGCCGAACGGGCTCGGCGGCGAGCCCGGGACGAAGACGTCGACGGGCACGAGCTGCGCGACCCCTCCGCGCGCGGCGTAGTGCTCCCCGACCAACCCGCCGCTCGCGGCGTCGACGCCCACCGCCACCACCACCTTGGGCTCGGGCATCACGTCGTAGGTCTCGCGCAGCGGGCGCTCCATGCCGGCCGATCCCGCTCCGGTCACGAGGAGGACGTCGGCGTGCTTGGGGCTCGCCGTGAAGAACACGCCCAGGCGCTGGACGTCGTAGACGGGATTGGTGAGCGCGGCCACCTCCCATTCCTCGCTGCCGTCGGACCCCGCGTCCACGTGGCGCACGTGGACGGAGCGGCGCAGCCCGCGCACGCGCCGGGCGAGCTGCGCCCGCGCCGCTGCCACCTCCGCGTCGTCGCCCTCCCTTGCGGGCACCACGAGCGCACGCCGCCCGATCGCCGCCGTCTCGAACCCGGGGTCGGAACGGAACGTCCCCGGCGCCAGCACGACGCAGCGCGTGCACAGCACGCACTGGCCGCGGTCGAGCCTGACACCCTCGCCGTCGAGCGCGATGGCTCCGGTCGGGCACGCGTGTGCCGCGTCGACGATCGCCTCGTGGCTGTCGCCGGGCTCGGGCGCGACGTGCACGTGCCCGAAGTAGGACGCGCCGAATCCGTCCGGCCGTCGCGGGTACCGGCTCGTCACGATGCCGTCTCGAACGCCGCGGGGGATCCAGGGCATCAGCAGGCCGCCCCCGCGATCGAGAGGCCGAAGCTCGCCTCGATGAACGCGACATCCGTGAGAACGTCCTTGCGGAACGCCGCCGCGTAGGCGGCGAGATTGTGGAACGAGGCGGAACGCTGGGAGACGTGCACGAGCCGGCCGTCGTCGGCTTCGACGACGGAGAGCACCTCGCCCTGCGGCGCTTCCGCCCAGCCGATCGCCCTCCCGCTCACGGCCGGCACCGGCGCTCGCCAGCTCGCGGGATCGCCGAGCTCGTCGAGCATCTCCGCCGCCTGCCGCACGAGGTGAAACGAGCCCGCGATCTCCTCGATGCGCACGTGCTGGCGCGCGAGCGCGTCGCCGCCGGTGCGCCGCTCGAGCACGCGATGGCCCAACCGTCGGTAGCCGCCGTAGGGCCGGCTCGTCCGCACGTCCTCGGCCTCGCCCGAGGCGCGCCCCACCGGTCCGACGACCGCGAACCGGCGCGCGTCGTCACGGCTCAGCAGGCCGGTCC
>JAJYGM010000729.1 GCA_021785095.1 Actinomycetes bacterium | reverse complement strand
CTGTCTCTGCACATCGGTGACGTACGAAGGGAGGCGTCCGCCCCGTGCGGTCCCGGATCTCCCGCACATCGAAACTGTCATGGATGTTGCTTTCACTCAAGCTTATCGGTAGCTGCTGAAACCTCCTCGGCAAGATGCTCTCTTCAGTGCGAAGGACGCACCGTGATGGTGCGCGTCTCGGTGTAGAACTCGATCGCGGCGCGACCCTGCTCGCGCGGACCGTAACTCGACTCCTTGACGCCGCCGAACGGCGCCTGGAACTCGACCCCTGCCGACTCCTCGTTGACGCGGATGAGGCCGGCTTCCATGTGGCGCATGTAGTAGAGCGCCCGGTCGAGGTCGCGGGTGAAGAGCGATGCGCTGAGACCGTAAGGCACCGCGTTCGCATAGTCGATGGCCTCCTCCGCGTCCCGCGCGACAAAGAGTCCCACCACCGGGCCGAAGATCTCCTCGCTGTGCAGGACACCCTGCGGCGCGGATTGCTCGAGCAGCGTCGGCGCGATGTAGGCGCCCTGCGGCAGCCCGAAGCGCGGATCGGGACCGGCCAGCACCCT
Organism: Actinomycetes bacterium; assembly: GCA_021785095.1. Next base: position 2,065 of record JAJYGM010000729.1, on the reverse strand, counting down.
TGCCCCCTCGGCGATGCCCTGGCGGATCTTGCCGAGCACGAGCTCCTGCTGCTCCGGTGACGAGACGGGACCGAGGAAGCTGCGCTCGTCGAGCGCCGGGCCCTGGTAGACATCCGCGAACTGGGCCTGCAGCGCCTCGCGCAACCGGTCGGCGACCGCGGCCACGGCGATCACGCGCGAGGTGGCGGTGCACTTCTGGCCGGCCGAGCGCAGAGCGCCTGACGTGATGCGCTGCGCCGCAACGTCCACATCTGCGTCCTCGAGCACGATCGCTGGGTTCTTGCCGCCCATCTCGAGCTGGATGCGCGCGCCGATCCCGATCGCAGCCAGCGCGACGTCCATGCCGGCCTCGCGCGATCCGGTGAACGATATAGCCCGAACCGACGGGTGGCGCGTCAGCACGCGGCCAACCGTCGATCCTCGACCCAGCACCAGATTCACGACGCCCTTCGGAAACCCGGCACGCTCAAGCACTTCGACGAGGTGCACCGCCGTCGCCAGGGATCCCGCGGCAGGCTTCCAGACAATCGGGTTGCCGAACACGAGCGCGGGTGCCGCCTTCCAGATCGGAATTGCGACGGGAAAGTTCCATGGCGTGATGAGGAGCGTGGGTCCGACACCATGGCGCATGGTGAAGAGCAGTGTCTCCGGGTTGGCCGAAGGCAGCACCTCGCCGATGGCGCGCGTGCCCTCGCCAGCATAGTAGCGCAGGAGCGCGACACCTCGCTGTACCTCCGCGCGCATCTCGCCGATCGGCTTGCCCATCTCGCGCGACGCGACGCGGGAGACGTCCTCCGCGGCGGCTGCGAGCGCGTCGCCCGCGCGGTAGAGGATACTCCCGCGCTCGACCATGCTCATGGCGTTCCAGGCGGGGAAGGCCGCATGCGCCGCCGAGACCGCCCTCGCGGCCAGCTCGTCATCCGCGGCGTGCCAGGTGCCCAGGAAGTCCCCGAACTCCGACGGGCTGCGCACCTCCTGCCCATCTCCCGCCGCAGAGGCGAAAGCACCGTCGACATAGCTGACGAACTTCTCCACCCGCTAAAACCTCCCTCGACGACTGGACCACGAGATCGATCAGCCGAAGGCACAAGGCGGCGCCGGGCGGGCGGGCAGCACGAGTGGGTGGCCGCCTGCGACGAGGCCCACGTGACAGATGTAGGCCTCGTCCAGGATCTCATGGCTGACGGCCGGCGTAGACGCCCCGCTCGGGGTGGCGGCGCACTCGCACCCGCTCGCCGACCTTCTCCAACCGTGTTACGCCCCTCAGCTGGGTGACCTGGGGCTCAGGCCAGGGACAGGCCGAGCTGCAGAGATGTCGCCTCGATCGCGTCGTGCAGGATGTCGAGCCCCTCGCTCAGATCGGCGTCCGAGATCGCGAGCGGCGCCAGGAAGCGGATGACGTTGTTGTGGTCGCCGGCCTTCATCAGCACGAGGCCGTGCTCGTAGGCGTACCTGTGGATGCGCGCCGTCGCGTCGCCGGCGGGCGCACGGCTCACCGGGTCCTCGACGAACTCGACCGCCACCATGGCGCCGAGGGCGCGAACGTCGCCGATCAGGGAGTAGCGCTCCTGCCATGTCCTGAAGCGCGCAAGCACCTGCTCGCCGATCGCCCGGGCGCGAGGCAGGAAGTCGCCACGCTCCATCACCCCGATCACCGCGAGCGCTGCCGCGCAGGCGACAGGGTTGCCGCCGTAGGTGCCACCAAGTCCGCCGACCTGCGGCGCGTCCATGATCTCCGCCCGGCCGGTCACTGCCGAGAGCGGCAGGCCGCCAGCGAGAGACTTGGCGCTCAAGAGGAGGTCCGGCTCGACGCCTGTGCCCTCGATCGCGAACATGCGACCTGTGCGGCCGAACCCGGTCTGGATCTCGTCGATGATCAGGACGATGCCGTAGCGGTCGGCGATGCGGCGCAGGCCCTGCAAGAACGCCGGCGGCTGGACGATGAAGCCGCCCTCACCCTGCACGGGCTCGATGATGATCGCTGCGACCCGCTCGGGTCCGAGCTCCTCTTCGATCGTGCGGGCCAGGTTTGCGAGCGTCCACTCGACGGCCTCGTCCTCGTTTG
>JAJYGM010000643.1 GCA_021785095.1 Actinomycetes bacterium | reverse complement strand
AGCCTCGCCCTGCATCGCAGCGGGCCCTGCGCAAGCGCGGCCAGGTAGCCCTGCGAGTCCGACAGAACGAGCACGTGCGGGTGCGGCGGCAACGACAGGAGGGCCTGCTCCACGAGACCCATGCCAAGCTCCATGCCGACCTGCTCCGCCGAGAACGAGCACGCCGATGTTCCCGCGCGGGTGACAGCACAGGCAATTTCGTCGCCGTTTGCGGCGAACAGGACCGCCGCACCGACGCTCGCCTCTCCCCTAACGCCACCATCGGTGGCCAGCAGCAGGTCGTACGCCCCCGCGGACGAGACGCAGACGTCGTTGCACGCCTTTCGTTGAGGCGCTGGGTCCGTGGCCCGCGTCGAGTCGTGCGCCCACGAGATGCGCACGTGGTGGTCCCTGGCCTCCGCGGGGTCCAGCAGTGGGTGCAGGGGGAGCGGCTCGTGGCGGGCGTCGCCCGCGGCATACGGGGTGGCAAAGCAGGCGCCGAACGTCGCTGGAGTCGAGCACGTCACGATCGCCTTCGCTGAGGGCAGTGCGTCCCTCATCCCCAAAAGGCGCGCAGCCACCTTCGCCCCGCGCTTCGCGATGATGGCATCAAGCGAGGGGAAGCCGGCCTCGCCGAGGGCAGCCGCCGTGCTCGTCGTCGCGATGCACCCCGCGATCATGCGGCAGAACTGCCCGTGGAGGCGCTCCAGGTATCGCCGCGTGTCCGTGGCGGCGTGGGGCCACCAGATCGGCGCCGCGTTGGTGATGCGTGCAAGGGGGCACCCGGAGTACAGCTGCGCCAGGCAGTGGCGCCGGAGCTTCGTCGACAGGGGCTTGAGAGCCTCCCTGTCCGGGGCGACCGCAGCGCGCAAGTGCCGGGCATGCTCGCGGAAGGTCAACGCCGTGTCGACGATCACTCCCAGGACGCGGGCGGCTCCCCGGCGGACCTGCAGTTGTCCTCCGTCCCCGCGGGGAACCGGCAGGCACCAGCCGTTGAGCGGCGCGGAGCGGTAGGTGCCACTGAGCACCAGGCACTCGGTCTTTTCCGAGACCGCCACCTCGCGCTCCCCGAGCCACGCCGTCGCGACACCGAGCATCGCCGCGATGCTTCCGCGGGCCAGGGCCGCCTCGTGCGCTGTCGCCCACAGCGTGACGTCGTCAGCATAGGCCGCGAATGTCCCTTTGGCACGCCCGATCGACGGCTTCGAGGCGTCGCGGAGGCGGCGGAGCAGCGGGTCGAGGAACACCGCCCACAGCAGCGGCGAGAGCACCGCGCCCTGGGGGACACCGGCCATCAACGGCACCGCCCTCGTCGTCGTGCCGTCCAGGCGGACTCGCATCGTGCGCCGGCAGAGGAACGAACCCACGAAGCTCACCTCGTTCGGCCGGAGCCCCGCCCGTCGAAGGCCACTGACGATCTCCTCCGGCCGCGCGCGACAGAACGCGTCGCTGCAGTCCAGGAGGCACAGCAGCGTCTTCTCCTGGCGCCGGGCTCGAGTACCGGTCCCCGAGCGGTGGACCCTCCCGAACCCCGTCGACGCGTCGGCGAGGAGGTGCCCCAGGACGATGTCGGGCGACCCCCCGCGACGAGAGCCGACCTGCGCCGCGTCGAGGAACCGCTCCACCACAGGCGCGATGCGGAGGAGCAGCATCCGCTCCGTGATCCGGCAGAGCAGCGACGTCAGACTCACCGGACGGTAGGAGCGCAGCTCGTCCGCACGCTTGCCCGGCTTCAGCAGCGGGACCACGGTGCTGTCCCTCCATGGCTCCGGGCACTCCCCAGAGCGGAGCACGTCGGTGGCGAGGTTCGCGATGGCGACGAGCGTCGTGCGCGGGAGAGCGGCCAACATGCGCGGGTTGAGCCCGAAAGGGTCGCTCGCTCCAAGCGGGACGGCGGCGATGGCGGCGCGTAACTCCACTAGTGTGAAGGCCGGATATGCATCGTCAAGGGGCGCTGCGGTTTGCCCTCCGTCGTCCGCCGGTGTCGTTGAGCGGGCGTGCTTCGCCGCGAAGAACTGTCGAAACGCCCGGGCCTTGTTGACGGCCCCGCTGATTGCGCGGCCCTCGTGCCGCAGTGAGCACCGCGGCGGTATCTCGGTGCGGCTCCAGTGCGCCCAGGGGTCGTGCGCCGGGGGCTCGCGAGTGTTCGAGCGGGCGAACACCTCCAGCGCCTCCCGGTCACGTCACGATCGCAGTACCGCCTGGAGGTCTGCCTGCGCCTCCTCCCTCGTGTACCGGCGGCTTCGCGGCACGTTCCACTCCAGGCACTGCTCCGCCGCGGCAAGGATGGTGCGTTCGAGGGCTTTCGCCCTCCGCGACACGTCGGCGGTGGCGGCGTACCGCGCCTGCCGAAGGAACGAAGAGAACGCCGCCCAGTGCTCCGCGGTGCACCGTGACCACGCGACCACACGCCTCGTCCGGCACCGCGCGGGTTGGTCATCGGCGGCGATGTCGAGCGCCACCGGGAAGTGGTCGCTCCCGAGCGGCGAGGCAGCGACATGGGTGCGGGCTCTCCCGCCGAGCTCCGCGCGCAGCAGAAACAGGTCAATGTTGCTGCCGCGGATGTGTGTCCGGCGCGGCGCCGCGGCGAGGGTGAGGTCGTTCGCCTCGAGCCACTCCTCCAGCGCCGGGCCCAGCCGCGTG
>JAJYGM010000145.1 GCA_021785095.1 Actinomycetes bacterium | reverse complement strand
CCCGCCGGACGCGAACACGCGCGACCGTCTCCCGTACCGCCATGCTCGGCAGCCGGTCCCGACAGCGCCCGGCTCGAGACGCGTGCGTCCCCAGGGCAGTCGCTCGAGGTGCCGCTCCGTCGCTCCATGGTCTTCCTCCTGTTCTCGAGCCAGACCGCTCCGCGAGGTCCCACACCGAGACGCTTCAAACCCCTCCCGCCGGGATCGGTGACGTGATCGCCCCGCCCCTCGCCCGAGTCGCTCTGCGGCCACTCCGGCCGGGCGGGGGCTCCTCCTCGGCGATGCGCCGCCGACGGTTCCACCGGCTCGACGCGGCCCCCACGACCGGCGTCGACCGGGTCAGTTCGTGACAGCACCACTGACAAGCGCCAGAGACGCGCGACGTCCTGGTGGGGGGGCGTGCGTGCGACGGCGGCACTGACCGAACCCCGGCCATCATCAGGCCTGATAGCGAACCTTCTGCCTCGGGTGCTCGTGTTCGCTAGATCGTTTCATTCATCAGGACGATGGTACGGATCTGTGAATGCTCTGTCAAGCCTCGGTTTCGCAGGCCCCAGCGTTGTCAGTCCTTCGGGGGCGCGGCACCGCTTGCCACGCGGCTACCCGGGCTCACCAGCGGCCGCGCCGCCCCGACCCGGCGCCGAGGCGGCGCGGCCTGCGGGAGACGGTCCTGCCCCGGCGACGCCCGGCTCTGCGGCACGCAGCGCCGTCCGGAGGCATGCCAGCGCGTGCGTCGCGAGGTCGACCGGGTCGTCCCACACGTCGCGCCAGAGCGAGAGGGTCGCCGCGAGCGCGGGCGTCACCCTGGACCGACTGAAGGCCTCGAAGGTGATCGCGCCGGTGTAGCCGGCCTGTGCCAGGGCACGGACGAGCCCGGTCAGGTCGACTGACCCGGAGCCGAGATACCCGCGCGCGCTCTCGCCGACGTGGACGTAGCCGAGCTTGTCGCCGCAGTCGCCGACCGCCTCGAACGGACCCCGCTCTTCGATGTTCATGTGGTAGGTGTCGAGGTGCACGACCACGTTCTCCCGGCTGATCGCGTCCACGAGCGCGACCGCCGTCGCAGCGGTGTTCACGAGGTTGCTCTCGTAGCGGTTGACCACCTCGAGCCCGAGCCGCATCCCGAGCGATCCCGCGGCATCCGCAACGCGGCGCAAGCCCGCGGACGCGGCCTCCCAGTTCGCAGGCGTCGCCGGCCCGGGATGCTTGCCCATCGCGGAGTGGATGACCCCGGCGACCAGGCCAGCGCGAAGCCTCCCCGCCGCGTGGACCACGCCCAGGAGGAGGCGCTCCCCCGCAGCCGCGATCTCCGGGTTCGCGCTCGAGATGTCCGCGTCGAAGGGGAGGCCGAGCGAGCAGTTCACGGCGAGGCCGGTCTCGTCGAGCGCCGCCCGCACCGCCACCAGGTCCAGCTGCTCCGGGTCGAACATCGGCAGCTCGACGAGGTCGTACCCCACCGCCGCGGCCCTCCGCACCGCCCGGACCGCCGCGTCGGTGTCCCACTCGCGCTCCAGGACCAGCGCGTGGATGCCGAGCTGGTTGTGCATCAGGTGGCCTCCTTCCTCGTGGAGCTCGTCGGCTCCGGCGCCGCGGGGCGCTGGGTGGGGCCCGGTCGAGCCCGGGCCATCGCCTCCTACGCCCGCCCTACGCGCTCGAGCGCCGGGCAGCGTACGCCCGGAGCGACTTCAGCCCGACCTGGCCGAGCACGACGACGATCAGCATCACCCCGACGCTCCCGAGCTCGATCACGGAGTTGATCTGCGCCAAGCTGAAGGAGTACTCGAGGATCGTCACCACGGCGGTGGCGAGGGCCACGCCGAGGATCGTCCCTTCCCCGCCGAAGATGTCGACCCCGCCGAGGACCGCGATCGTGACGGCCGTGAGGAGGTACGTGGAGTCGGCAACCGGCTGCGCGGTGCCGAAGCGGGAGCTCTCGACCACGCCGACGATCGCAGCGAGCAGTCCCGCGATCACGTAACCCGAGAAGCGCAGTCTCCGGACGTTGATACCGGAGAGCAGGGCAGCGCGCTCGTTGGTCCCCGTGAGCCGGATCTCGTGGCCGAACTTCGTGCGCGAGGTCACGTACGCGAGGACGATCGCGACCGGGATGAAGATGAAGAGGAACTCGATCGGGATCCCGGCGACGTCACCCTGGCCGATGGTGAGATAGGAAGCGGGGAAGTCGGCGATGTTGACCCCGTTCGCGATCACGAGGGCGAGGCCTGCGTAGCCGAAGTAGGTCCCGATCGTCGCGACGAGCGCGGGGACCCCCAGTCCGATCACGAAGAACCCGTTGAGCGCCCCCAGCGCGAGGCCGATCGCGAGGGAGATCGCAACACCCAGCCACAGCTCCACTCCTCCCCGGAGGAGAACCGCCAACGCGACCTGGGTCGTGGCCGCCGTCGAGGCGACCGAGAGGTCGATGCCTCCGCCGCCCATGATGATGACGACCATCTCGGCGAAGCCGAGGATCCCGATCTCCACCCCGAAACGGGTCATCGAGGACAGGTTCGACGGCGAGAGCACGCCGGGTGCGAGGACCTCGCCCGCGATCAGGACCCCGACGAGCGCAACCGGCAGCAGGCCGTACTGAACCACCACGCGGGACTCGAGCAGGCGGGAG
>JAJYGM010000449.1 GCA_021785095.1 Actinomycetes bacterium | reverse complement strand
CCGTTCTTCGACCAGGACCTGGAATGAGCGGGAGCCGCGGTCGGCTCCACGGTGCTCCACGGGAGCACGGCCACCGGCGCGGTCCGTTCGTCCTCAACGTGCGCTCGCTGCGGGCACGCCCGGGTAGGCGGCACGAGGTGCATCTCGCCGGGTCGATCTCCGAGATGTACGTGTCCGAGGCGAGGGTGCCGGAAGATGCCGAGGTGCGTTTCGACGGGTGGGTCGAGTCGACGCGAGGTGGTGTCACCGTTGCCGGTGTCGCCACCGCACCGTGGGTCGGAGTCTGCCGGCGATGCCTCGAGCCGGCCTCGGGGGTCCTCTCGGCGGAGATCCGGGAGCTGTGCCGCGACCCGCACGACCTCGATGTCGCAGGGTGGGGCGATGGCGGGGACGACGACGAGCCCTACGCCGTCGGGCGGGATGACCTGGATGTTGAGCCCATCCTCCGTGACGCCTGTATCCTTGAGCTGCCGCTGGCGCCGTTGTGCAGCGACACCTGTCGTGGGTTGTGCCCAACCTGCGGTGCCAACCGCAACCGGGACGAGTGCTCCTGTGACCCGCCGATCGACCCGAGGTGGTCGGCGCTCGCGGGTCGCGCCGGAGGGGCCGCGTCCCAGGTTGGCGACGAGGAGCGAGCGGAGAACGAGGGCGAGGCCGGTCAGGCCGAGCAGGAAGGCGAATAGAGGAAGCGACGAATGGCTGTCCCGAAGAAGAAGACCTCGAAGTCGAAGAGCCGGAGCCGGCGGGCGTCGGCCTGGACCCTTCGCGTGCCGCCCCGCAGCATCTGCCCGCAGTGCCGCCAGGCGAAGCTGCCGCACGTGGTCTGCCCGCATTGCGGCTGGTACAAGGGCCGCAAGGCGGTCGAGGTCGACTGAGCTTGTGACTCCGGTTGAGCTGAGTTGACCGCTGACCTCCCTGTCGCCCTGGATGCCATGGGCGGCGACCGGGCGCCGGAGGAGACCGTGGCGGGAGCGCTGGAGGCCGCTGCTGCCGGGCTGCCCGTCGTCCTCGTCGGACCGACCGACGGCTCGCTCGGCGACGTCGGCGATCTCGAGATCCTTCCCGCGTCCGAGGTCATCCAGATGACCGACGATCCCGGCAAGGGCGTGCGGACCAAGAAGGACTCGACCTTGGTGCGCGCGGCCGAGGCCGTACGCGACGGGCGGGCCTGCGCCATGGTGAGCGCGGGCAACACCGGCGCGACGATGGCATCGGCGCTCCTGCGGATGGGGCGCATTCGCGGTGTGTTCCGGCCCTGCATCGCCACACCTCTCCCGGTGGCCGGCGGCTCGCCCACGGTCATGGTGGATGCCGGTGCCAACGCCGACTGCCAGAGCGACTGGCTGATGCAATTCGCACAGATGGGAGCGGCCTTCTACCGGGAGCGCTATTCCTCCGAGCGCCTGCCGAAGGTCGCTCTCCTCTCCATCGGGGAGGAGTCCTCGAAGGGCAACCAGCTCGTCAAGGAGACGCACGAGAGGCTGGCCTCCGCGGCCGGTGAGGGTGGTCTGCGTGCGTTCGAGTTCATCGGCAATGTCGAGGGCAGGGATCTCCTCACAGGAGAAGCTGACGTCATCGTGACCGACGGCTTCACCGGCAACGTCGCCCTGAAGACGCTCGAGGGAGCGCTCAAGACGTTCATGAGCATCCTCGGCGGGGTGATGTCGGCGACCGAGGCCACAAAGGCGGCGAGCGAGGTCCTCCTCCCCGGCCTGCTCGAGGCAGCGGTGCCGTTGGACCCCGAGGAGACCGGCGGGGCGATGCTCCTCGGGGTGGACGGCGTGTGCATCATCAGCCACGGCTCGTCGTCCCGGCGGGCGATCGTCAACGCGATCCGCGTCGGGCACGACATGGCTGCCCACGGTCTCGTCGGGAAGCTGGCGGCTGCCGTCGAAGGCCCGTAGTCCCCGCTTGCCGGGTCGGTCGTGAGCCGCCTCCTCCCGGTGGAGGCGGCATCATCCGAGCCGCAAGGGCGGCAGCGGTATCATCCGCCTGGTCTGCCGGCGACATGGCCGGCGACATCGCCAGACATTGGCCCGCGACACGGAGGCTGACGGTGCCGGACACGAGCGACTCGATCATGACGAGGAGTGAGGTGCTCGACCTCGTCTGCAACCAGCTCGCCGAGATCCTCGAGATCGACGCGTCGACGATCACCGAGTCGTCGTCTTTCTCCGACGACCTCAACGCCGACTCGCTCGCCCTCATCGAGCTGGTCGAGGCGCTCGAGGAGGAGCTCTCCGACCGGGTGGAGGGGTTCCGCATCGACGACGAGGACCTCGAGGATCTCCGCACCGTGCGCGATGCCGTCGACTACGTCTCCGCCAAGCTCGAGGGGGCTTGAGTCCCTGCTCGCCGGGATGGCTGGCATCGCTGATCGGCTGGCACCCTACGGGGTGTCGCCGGGACTGCTGCGCCAGGCGGTGGCACACCGCTCCTATTGCGCAGAGCACCCCGAGCAGGAGTCGAACGAGCGGCTCGAGCTGCTCGGTGACGCGGTGCTCGGCCTCGTCGTCACCGATCACCTCTATCGGGCCTACCCGAACCTTCCCGAGGGGGACCTGGCGCGCGTTCGGGCAGCGGTGGTCTCCGGTCTCGGCCTGGCTCCGATCGCGGCAGACCTCGGTCTCGGGCAGGCCGTCCTGCTCGGGCGTGGCGAGGCGGCGTCTGGCGGGCGGGAGAAGGACTCGATCCTCGTCGACTGCCTTGAGGCGGTGATCGGTGCCGTCTACCTCTCGGCGGGCTATGCGGGGGCGCAGGACTTCGTCACCACGATCGTGAGCGACGAGATCGTCGCCGCCGCGTTGGAGGCGCGCCTCGGCGACCCGAAGAACCGCCTCCAGGAGCTGTGCGCCCAGCTCGGATTCGGCGCGCCGCTCTACGAGCTCACCCAGCGCGGTCCCGACCATGCGAAACACTTCCGCGCCGAGGCCATCGTCGCCGGCCACCGCCTCGGCGCCGGCGAGGGGCGGTCGAAGAAGGATGCCGAACGCCAGGCGGCACAGGACGCGTTGCTCGCAATGGAATCCGTCACCGGCGACCTCAACCTCGGCCGCTTCCCCATGGTCGGCCGCACTCATCCGGCCTGACACGACCTGACCGCGCGGCATGCCTGAGCTCCCCGAGGTCGAGACGGTCCGGCGCGGGCTCGACGGCGTCCTCGTCGGCCGAACGATCACCGGTCTCGAGGTCACGGGCCGCAGGAGCGTGCGGCGACAGCGTCCCGGCGAGCTCGTGGAGCGAGTCGTCGGCCGGCGGGTCGTGCTCGTCGAACGGCGCGGGAAGTACTTGGCACTCGTCCTCGACGACGACCAGGTGCTCGTCATCCACCTTCGCATGAGCGGCCAGCTGCTCTCGGTGAAGGATCCGCACGCTCTTCCCCGCGCACCTCACACGCACGTGGTCATGGGGTTGGAGGATGGGAGCGAGGTGCGTTTCGTCGATGCGCGCACGTTCGGCGAGTGGTTCGTCACCGACGACGTGCGGGACGACGGGCTGCCCTCGTTCTTCGACCAGCTCGGCCCGGACCCGCTCGTTGACGGGCTGACGGCGCCGGTGCTGCGCGAGCGGATCGCCGGGAAGCGGACCGCGATCAAGGTGGCGCTGACCGACCAGCACGTCGTTGCGGGGATCGGCAACCTCTACGCCGACGAGATCTGCTACGCCGCCCGGGTGCTCCCCACCAGGCGCTGCGACACCCTCGACGAGGAGGAGATCCGAGGGATCGCGGCGGCTGCCCGCAGGATCCTGCGGGAGGCGATCGTCCTTCGAGGCTCGTCGCTGCGTGACGCACGCTACCGGGACCTGATGGGGGACCTCGGCGGCTACCAGACGCGGCATCGCGCATACGGCAGGGCAGGCGAGGGCTGCCGCCGGTGCGGCGGGACGATCGAGCGGCTCGAGATCGGTGCCCGCTCGGCCTATTGCTGCCGGGGCTGCCAGCACTAGCTGATTCGGGCGCTCGCGCCGGTGCGGTCCCGAGAGCTGGCCGCTGATCTCACGCCTGCCGCCCCCTACAATCGACTGCGATGGCGGCCGACACCTCGCAGGTTGTCGCCGAACCGGTGACTGCCGGGCACACGATCGCCGGGCACACGATCGCCGGGCAGGCGAGCCGGGAGCCGGCCGGCACGACCCGTCGCCACCAACCACCGCTCCTCCGGGCGACGAGACCGCGTCAGTGGATCAAGAACGTTCTCGTCTACGCCGCCCCAGCGGCGGCCGGTGTCGTGGACCATCCGAGGCCGTTTCTTCGGGCGACGGCCGCTTTCGCCGTCTTCACAGCCGTGTCGGCTGCGATGTACCTCGTCAACGACGTCATGGACCGGGAGGCCGACCAGCTCCACCCCGTGAAGAGCCGGCGGCCGATCGCCTCAGGTGCCGTCACCCCACGAGCGGCCGTCACGCTCGCCGCCGCCCTCCTCGTGGCTGGCTTTGCCGCCGCGGCGGCATTGACCTGGCAGTTGCTTGTCGTCGTCGTGATCTACGCCGGGATCACACTCGCCTATTCGTTGCGGCTGAAGCACGTGGCGGTGATCGAGCTCTGCTGCGTCGCGTCGGGGTTCATCCTGCGCGCCGTGGCCGGCGGCGTCGCCGTCGCCGTCCCGCTCTCGCCGTGGTTCCTCATCGTCGCCTCGTTCGGGGCGATCTTCATCGTTGCAGGCAAGCGCAGCTCCGAGCACGTGGTGATGGGTGAGGGGCGGGCTGACCACCGGGCGAGCCTCGGCGAGTACCCGCCGTCCTTCCTGCGGTCGGTGCGGGTGGCCGGCGCCATCATCGCCATCACCGCGTACTGCCTGTGGGCGTTCACGCCGCGGCCGGGCGTGCAGCTGCACGCCCACCACCTGATCTGGTTCGAGTTGTCGATCGTCCCGTTCGTGATCGCCATGCTCATCGTGGAGCTCGCGTTCGAGCAGGGGAGGGGCGGGGAGCCGGAGGAGCTGGCACTCAAGAACCATTGGCTGCAGGGTCTCGGGCTCTGCTGGGTGGTGCTGCTCCTGGTGGGGATCTACACGTAACCCTCGCGGCACGCCCTGGCGCCGCCGGTCCGGCCGGCGTCTTCACGTAGCTCGGTCCAGAGACTCGGCGCGGACGCTGTACCCGAGTCCCGTACGAGTAGGTTGTCCGGGCGATGTCCACCCCGCTGGCCCTCCGGTTGTGACGATCGCGGGCGGGCGCAGACGAGTCGCCAACGGCCGCGTGTCCGTGCCGACCACCGGCGCGGACGACGGTGGCAGCAGAGGCACGGGCCTCGCCATTCTGAGCCCGAGGCTTGCCGGCCTCGTGAGTCACATCTTCCTAGCGCTCGTCTGCTACGTGCCGATGCTGCTCACGAGGCCCGGTGTCGTGTCCGACGACACGAAGACGTACCTCTACCTCGATCCGGGAGGACTCCTCAGGGGTGCCGTGTCGATGTGGGACCCGGGCGTCGCCCTTGGCACCGTCACTCACCAGAACATCGGCTACCTCTTCCCGATGGGGCCCTTCTACTGGGTTCTGGCCCAGGTCCACCTCCCGATCTGGGTGGCCCAGCGCCTGTGGCTCGGGAGCCTCCTCTTCGGGGCGGCGGCAGGAGTGCTCTACCTCTGCCGCATCGTCAACGTGACCGGTGGCGGGCGGATCGTCGCCGCCACGGCCTACGCCCTCTCGCCCTACGTCATGCAGTACGCCGGCCGCATCTCGGTCATCCTGCTGCCGTTCTCCGGGCTCCCCTGGATGGTGGCCTTCATGATCCTGGCGTGCCGGCGGGGAGGTTGGCGGTACCCGGCCCTGTTCGCCCTCGTCATGTTCGCCGTGAGCGGCATCAACGCGAGCTCGGTCGTCTACGTGATCGTGGCTCCACTCATCTGGGTGCCCTACGCCGTGTTCGTCGAGCGGGACCTCCGTCTGCGCAGCGCGCTCATGGTCCTCGTCAAGGCGGGAGCACTGACCCTCCTCGTGTCGCTCTGGTGGATTGCCGGGCTCTCGATCGAAGGCATCTACGGAATCGACATCCTCAAGTACACCGAGAGCGTCGAGGCGGCGAGCTCGGCAGCCGGAGCCTCGGAGGTCGTGCGGGGCCTCGGCTACTGGTACTTCTACAACGGGGACCGGCTGAGCCTCTGGACCCAGTCGTCCATCGACTACACGACCAACGTCAAGCTGCTCTTCGCGAGCTACCTCATCCCGATGGGTGCGTTCGTCTCGGCCGCCCTCGTCCGATGGCGGGAGCGCGCCTACTTCGTGATGGTCCTCGTTGCCGGGCTCATCCTGTCGGTCGGCCCACATCCGTTCGGCTCGCCGACACCGCTCGGCGCGCTCGACAAGGCGTTCATGACGAAGACGACGGCCGGCAACGCACTGCGCTCGACGGACCGGGCCACCCCGCTCGTCGTGCTCGGCATCGCCATGCTTCTCGGCGCCGGCATCACGGCGCTTGCCCGCAGGCTCCCGCGCCTCGGCACGGCCGCCGGGGCCGCCTCGTTCGCGGCGGCGCTCGCCGCCGCGGCACCGCTCCTCGCCGGCGACACGGTCATCGTCCAGTTCTCACAGCCGGCGCACCCGCCGTCCTACGTCACCGCTGCCGCCAGCTATCTCAACCACCACGGCGCGGGCACGCGCGTCTACGCCCTGCCCGGCAACAACTTCGCTGCCTACACCTACGGCGACACCGTCGACCCCATCTGGGCGGGCCTCTTGAAGCGGCCGTTCGTCACCCACGAGCAGTTCATCCAGGGCTCCATGCCGACGGCGAACCTCCTCTATGCCATCGACAACCCGCTCCAGCAGGGCACCATGAACTGGCGGGCGCTCGCACCGATCGCGCGGCTCATGAGCGCCGGGAACGTCCTCGTCGAGTACGACGAGCAGTATGCGCGCTACAACACGCCGCGGCCGGCGCTGCTCGCTCACCAACTGGGGACGCCACCGCCGGGGCTGACCGACCCGGTCTCCTTCGGCAAGCTGACCGTCAACCGCCCGTCCATCCCGATGTACGACGAAACGTACTTCGACCTCCCCCCCGGCCTCCCCTCCACGCACCCGGTCGTCGTGTACAAGGTCCCCAACCCGCGGCCGATCATCCGGGCCGACGGTCTCCGCGCCCCCGTCGTCATCGCGGGCGACAACGCCGGTGCAGTGGACGCCGCAGGCATCGGGCTGCTCGCCCGCAACCCGACGATCCTCTTCTCCGGCACGCTCGCCACACAGCCGGCCTTGCGTCGTCAGACTCTCGGGAGCGGTGCCGTCTTCGTCCTCACCGACACGAACCGCAAGCGCGCCTACGAGTGGAACAGCCTCTCCGAGAACACCGGCTACACCGAAACGGCCTCCGAGCGGCCCTCGGCGTTCGTGGTGAACGATCCGGGGTTCGACCTGTTCCCGCGGGCCGGGACGGCAGCACTCACGACGTCGGTGTTGCGGGGCATCTCGTCGGTGACCGCCTCCTCATACGGGACCGCGTTCACGCTCCGATCGGAGTGGCGCCCGGCGAACGCCATCGACGGCAACATCCACACGGCGTGGACCACCGAGGGCACGGTGAACTCGCCGCTGCTCGGACAATGGTGGCAGGTGACGGCGCGGCATCCGGTCAGTGCAGACAGCGTGACGCTCGTCCAGCCGCTCCCCCAGCGAAACGAGGCCTGGCTCACCAACCAGTACGTCACCCGCGTGACGCTCACCTTCGACGGGCATGACCCCGTGACCGTGCCGCTCGGTCCGGAGTCCCGGACACCGGCGGGCGAGACGGTCGCATTCGGGCGGCGGCGATTCCGGACGCTGCGCGTCACGATCGACCGGACGAACCTCATCTCGCGTGCGGATCAGCCGGAGCCGGTCGGGTCGAGCCTCGTCGGCTTCGCCGAGGTGCGCGTAGGGAACCTGCGAGCAGCACAGATCATCGCCATGCCGTCCGATCTGTTGTCGGCTGCGGGGAAAGGGTCGATCCGGCACCGCCTCCTCGTCCTCATGACGCGTGATCGTGTCGCTCCGGTGCCACCCCGTAGCAGCCCGGAGACGGCGATCGTGAGGCAGTTCTCGTTGCCGGTAGGGCGTCGTTTCTCCGTCCTCGGGACCGCGCGGCTCTCGAACGCCGTCCCCGACGACGTGCTCGACCGCCTGCTCGGGCGGCACAACGCCCTCGTCGTCGACGCGACCTCGTCGAGCCGCATGCCGGGGAACCTGGGAGCGACGGCGAGCGCCACGCTCGACGGCAAGCCGAGCACCGTGTGGATGCCGGGTCTCGGAAGGGCTGCGGACGTCGGGTCGTGGTTGCAGTACCGGTTGCGTCGGCCGATCACCCTGTCGCATCTCAGCCTGACGGTGTCGTCGGACGCCGAGCACTCGCGCCCGACCGAGGTGCTCGTGTCGGCGGGCGGGGTGACGCGAGCCGTTCCGCTGCCGCCGATCCCGATAACGCCCCGGGCCGGCACGACGACGACTGTTCCGCTCCACTTCGCGCCGGTGCGCGGTTCTGTCATCCGGCTGACGTTCGCGAAGGTGGCGATTCGGAACACGATGAGCTACGAGACGTCGCTCCTGACGGCTCTGCCGATCGGCATCGCCGAGGTGTCCATGCCGGGCGTGCCACTCGAGCACACGCCGGCGCGCATCCCGCCGGTCTGCCGGGACAACCTGCTGCGGGTCGACGGGCGGCCCGTGCCCCTGCTCGTGACCGGCTCGACGGCGGCGGCTCTCAACGGGGACGGGCTGCGGGTTCAGCAGTGCGGCTCCGCTTCCGGCTCCGGGGCTGCTTCCGGCATCGGGGCTGGCCGCGGCCTGCCATTGCCCGCCGGCACCAACCTCGTGCAGGCGGCCTCGGGGCGTCTCACGGGCCTCAACCTCGACCAGCTGGTCCTCGACTCCGCTCCTGGCGGGGCACCGATGTCCGAGCCGGGCACCGGCCTCGTGACGGCGGCGGGTGCCTCCTACAGCTCCGGCGCACCAAGGGTGACCGTGCTGTCCGAGAGCGGCACGTCGGCTCGGTTGCGCGTGACCGGCGTCCACGGTCCGTTCCTCCTCGTCCTCGGCGAGAGCCTGAACAAGGGCTGGGAGGCCGGGATCGCCGGTGGTGCAGGCTTGACCGATCATGTGCTGGTCGATGGTTTCGGAAACGGGTGGTTCGTCAGACCGGGGACGGGTGGCGTCCCGCGGGCCTCGAGCTACGTCATCGATCTGTCGTTTGCCCCGCAGAAGAGCGTCGACGTCTCGCTCGTGCTGTCGGCGCTCGGCGTGCTGCTGTGCCTCGTGATCCTGATCTGGTCGATGGTGCGAGCGAGGCGGCGTCGAGCGAGAGCAGCGGGTGTCGGATCGGAGGGCGGCGACTTGGAGGCGTCGGGGCGCCCGGAGGCGTCGGGGCGCCCGGAGGCGTCGGGGCGCCCGGAGGCGTCGGGGCGGCTCGCCGGGCATCCCGAGCTCTCGTTCGACGTGCTGACGGCCGTTGGTGGCGGGCGGGCGGTGGCCGACTGGCGACGCGTCGCGGTCGGCGTTCTTCTCACGGCGGCGATCGGCATCCTCGTGGCAGGACCTGTCGTCGGGGCCGTGGCGGCGGTCGTCGCCCTGGTTGCGATGACGGTGCCCCGGGCACGCTCGCTGCTCTCCTCGTTGGCCGCTGTCGTGATGATCGTCGCCGCGGCGGCGGTCGTCCTGCTCGAGCACGTCGACCGCTTCCTGCCGGGCGGGGGCTGGCCGGCGCACTTCAGCCTCGCCTCCTCGCTCATCTGGCTCGCCGTCGTGCTGCTCGGTGCCGACGCCTTCTGGGAGGCGATCCGGATCCGGCGTGCCGGCGCGGGAGGGGTCGCCGGGGCGGGCGTGGGGGCCGCTGCCGACTCCCGCCGGCGGGCGTGATCGAGCCGCTGCCGACTCCCGCCGGCGGGCGGGATCGCTCGGGAATCGATAGGCGCGAACCCCTGGCGCGTTGACCGTCGAAATGACGGCTAAGTCTCCTAGGGATCGCGCCTATCGTTTCCCGAAGGACTTGTCCGAACCGGTGCGGTCGCGTCTGTCTCAGGCGTGGCTCTCGCAGCAGGCGCGCTCAGGTGGCGGCGGAGCAGGGCAGTAGCTCGTTCCGACCCAGGTCAGAGGCCGTCTGAGAACCCCGGAGCCGGCAGGGCGCCCGAGTAGGGTGACGTTCCGGTGCACCTGAAGTCCCTCACCCTCCGCGGGTTCAAGTCGTTCGCCGACCCCACGACACTGGAATTCGAACCCGGGGTCACCGTCGTGGTCGGACCGAACGGATCGGGCAAGTCGAACGTCGTCGACGCAGTCGCATGGGTGCTCGGTGCGCAAGGTCCGCGTGTTGTCCGGTCCTCGAAGATGGACGACGTCATCTTCGCCGGCACGTCGGCGCGTCCGCCGCTCGGCCGGGCCGAGGTCACGCTCACCATCGACAACAGCTCTCGCAAGCTTCCCGTCGACCTTGCCGAGGTGACAATCACGCGGACTCTGTTTCGCACGGGCGAGAGCGAGTACTCGATGAACGGCGTGGCGTGCCGCTTGCTCGACATCCAGGAGATGCTCTCCGACGCCGGCGTCGGGCGACAGCAACACGTGATCATGGGCCAGGGCCAGCTTGCGACCGTCCTCGACGCGCGGCCCGAGGATCGACGGGCTGTGATCGAGGAGGCGGCAGGCATCCTCAAGTTCCGCCGCCGGCGGGAGCGGGCGGAGCGGCGGCTCGAGGCGACAGAGGCGAACCTGCTCCGGCTGCAGGACCTGCTGCGAGAGGTGCGCCGGCAGCTGCGACCCCTCGAACGGCAGGCGCAGGCGGCCCGGCGCCATGGTGCGCTCGCCGAGGAGCTCCGACTGCTGCGCCTGTACGTGGCGGGCCGCGAGCTCGACTCGCTTCAGCGTCGCCTGGCGGAGAACGAGACGCAGCGGGCGGCCCTCGGCGAGGAGGAGGAGCGGCTCAAGGCGACGCTCGCACGGCTGGACTCCCTCATCGACGCCGGTGAGGCATCGCTCTCGACCGAGCAGGCGAGCGACATCGCAAGCCTGCTGGCGAGCGCGGAGCGGGTGAGGGAGCGGGCGCGCGGAGTGGGAAACGTGATCGCAGAGCGCCGGCGGCGCGTCGAGGCCGCGCTCGCCGCGACGGCGGAGACCGACCTCGTGGCCTCGCTCGAGGCCGAGTCTGCCCGGCTCGAGCGTGAGCTGGCCGTCACCGCCGAAGCCGGGCGGGCGCTTCACCCCGAGCGAGACCTCCTCGATCAGGCTGTGGCCGAGCTCGAGCGTCTGGAAGAGCAGTTCGATCGCACGGCCGGGACGAACGGCGCGCTGCGACCTCCCGTGCGCACCGGCGATCTCCGGAGGGCCCGAGACCAGCTGGCCGCGCAGCTGTCGCGCGCACGCGAGTCTCTCGCCAGGGCCAATGAGCGCTCGGCGGCGATCGAGCGGCAGCGGAGCGAGCTCGGCCAGCGTCTCGCGGCGCAGCGCCGAGCGCTCACGGCCATGGAGGGACGAGTCGCAGAGGCGAGAGCGGCACAGATCGAAGCCGAGCAGCGGGAGCGCGCCGCTGCCGACGAGGTGACCGAGCGTGAGGCGGAGTCCCGGGCGGCGGCCGGCCGAGCGCACGGCCTGCACGCCCGCGCGGACGCCCTCCGCCAGGCGCTCGACGAGGCCAACGCCAGGGCCGGGGTCGAGCGTCTGGCTGGGCGGCCTGGTGTTCTCGGCACGCTGCTCGACGTCGTCCACGTCGACAGCGGCTACGAGCGGGCCTTCGAGGCCGCCGTCGAGGAAGCGCTCTCGGCGGTCGTCGTAGACGGCGAGGCCGACGCCCGACGGGCGATCGAGCACTTGCACGAGCACGAGCTGCACGGAGCCGTGCTCCCGCTGCCGCCCGCCTCGGGCGTCGAGGCGACGAGCACCGAGTTGGCGAGCACAGAGGCGGCGAGCGGCGATCCGGTGGGCACCGAGGCGGCGGGGACAGCGGGCGAAGGTTCGCTCCGAGCCCGGGTCCGCGGCACGCATCCCGGTGCCGACGCCCTGCTCGACCGGCTCCTTGCCGGTGTCGTGCTCTGCGAGGGCAGCATCGGGGAAGCGCTCGACCTCGCCGCCGCGGGCGGCCCGCGCACAGTCGTCGTCACCCGGCACGGAGACCGCCTCTCCGCGAGCGGTTGGCGGCTCGGCGCTGGACGCGCCGGCGCTACGAGAGCTGCCCTCGTGGCGGTAGTGGACGAAGCGGCGCAGGCGGAGGCCTCCGCCGCATCCGCCGGCGAGCGAGCGGAAGAGGCTCGCCGTGCGTGGTCGTCCGCTCGAGCGGTCGCGGCGGTTGCGAGCAGGGCTGCCGCTGCAGCAGGTGCGGAGCATCGCCAGTCGGAGGCTCAGCTGGAGGACGTGGAGCGCCAGCTCCTGCAGTTGGCATCGGAAGCCGAGCAGGTGGACGCAGCCCAGGCTGAGGCTGCTCGAACAGCCGAGCACCTCGAGGCGGAGCTCGCTGACCGCGAGCTAGCGCTCTGGGAAGCCGAGCAGGCCGAAGCGGCCGAGCTGGAGGTCGCCTCCGGACGCGCGCGAGAGCGGCATGCACTCGACGAGCGCGCACGCGAGCTCGCTCGGCTGAGAGCGGACTTCGACGTGCGGGTGGCGAGCATCGGCGAGCGAGCGACTGTGCTGGCACAGCGCCGGGACGAGATCGAGAGTCGCCTCGCCGGATACGAGTCAGCTCGATCCGAGGCGGCGGAACGCCGCCAGGTGCACGAGGGCAACGCCGTCGCTCTGGCGAGGATCGCTGTCGTCGTGCAGGGTCTGATCACCGAGCTCGACCGCGGCGTGCACACTCTCGGCCAGCGGCAGAGGGAGCACGACGAGACGGTCACGAGGATCTCGGTCGGCTTGTCCACCCACCGTCACGAGCGGTCTGCTGCCGAGCGCGACCTCACGGCCACACGGGAGCAGGTACAACGC